>JACCVJ010000622.1 GCA_013698215.1 Tatlockia sp.
TTGTTCACATCCCTATTCTCAGTCAGGATAATTTGCCTGAAATTAAGCACAGTTTTCTAACAGTTGCCCAACGATTAACCCTTGTTTAAGTTTTTTCCTTCATGTTTCCATTTTTACCTCTAGCTCAAGCAACTCCTCAAGAAATAGTCCAAGTCCAACAAGTCAGACAATTGCCTGGTAAATTAGATCGAGTGCTAGTCTTTAACAGCAATAGCCCCGAATTAGTTCAAAAAGCAGGGATTTTACTTTCGACATTTCCTCCCGAAGGGAAAAGAGTGAAGGCGGCGCATCTGAATTTTCCCTTGCAAGGAAGATTCGATATATTTGTCCACCATGTCGCCAAACCACCTACTGCGAATAATTTGCGATTACTTTATTTGGGGATCATTCTTTACAACCCCAGCAATAAACCTGTGCAAGTAAATGTGTTGCAGGGGGCAACTTATCTTAGTCAACCGGACGCGCCATTTAAAGAGTTGCCTGCTTTAGAGGAAAATCCGTTAAGTAAAATATTTGCTGGGCCAGGCGATCGCGTTACCAATGCCATTCTCCGAGGTCAAAGAAATAGTTTACCCGCTTACGTTCTCATTGCGCCCCACCAAAGCCAGCTATTAATTAATTTGCCGATTCCGGTAAAGTCTTTAGAGCCGCCCATAAATGGGCGCTCAATCCTGATGCGATTGCAAAGCCCCAGCCCCGTCTACGCCGCTAGTTTAGCCATGTATGCGCCGCTAGGGGCAAAGGGGCAGGAAATAGCCCCGACGTTAGCCCAATGGCAAAAATTATTAATTACGGCAAATCTAGTCTCGCCACGCGATCGCGCCCCCACACCACCACAGCAAACTACTAAGACAATCATTTATGGACGGGTAGCAGGGATAGCCCAAGGTTCGCAATGGACAGCCCAAATAGTCGATCGTCCAAACGCACATTATTTAACTATTCCGCGATCGCGTCAGGCATTTTCTTACGGCTTAAGTACCCTGCCTTTAGGCAAACTAGGGACAAATCAAGTGCAAAGTGCGCCGTTGTTGGTACGCTACCCAGACACGGCTTACAGCGCTCATGGCAATTACGGCATTCAGTACAATCTCAATTTACCTTTACGCAACAATACGAATACGGCTCAAACCGTTACAGTGTCGCTGCAAACACCGATTAAAGAAGACAGGTTAAGTAAAAGTGGATTGCGTTTTTTAAATCCGCCAGCAAGTCAAGTTTTCTTTCGGGGAACTGTAAAAGTGGCTTTTAAGGACGATCAAGGCTTACCCCAAACGCGCTACATTCATTTAGTTCAAAAACGAGGCGATCGCAGCGCACCTTTAGTAAGACTAATTATGAAACCGCAAGATATTCGGCTAGTACAAGTAAACTTTGTATATCCCCCGGATGCTACACCGCCGCAAGTTTTGACGATCGCCACGACTGGGTAATTAAATAATGCGTATTTTTAAAAGCTCTTTTTTAATCGCAACATTGCCTTATCTCAGCTTATTAGCTTGGCTGGTTCCACTATTAGTATTTAATTCTCAACAGCAAAGTTTAATTGCCCATGATGAAGGAACTTATGCTTGGCGGGCGAGATGGATTGTAGAATATGGCGATTGGCTCAATCCAGCAATTATTTATTATGGGAAAACTCCGGGAATATATTGGTTAATTGCTAGTTCGTTTTCATTACTTGGTATTAGTGAAACTACCGCCAGACTTCCGAGTATGGTTTTTAGTATTATTAGTGCTTTCTTAATTTATGAAATTGGCAAAGTTATTATCAGTAAGCAAGTAGGCTGGTTGGCGGCAGCTATTTTGAGTGTGGAGTTTTTTTGGTTGCAATATAGTCGGATCGCTGCACCAGATATACCTTTAGTAAGTTTTGTATTGCTAAGTATTTGGTGCTTATTAAAAGCTGAATTACAGCCTAACAATCGTTTGCTTTGGGGTTTTGGAGTTGGGTTAAGCTTCGGTTTGGGCTTTCTGATTAGAAGCTACATGATTTTTCTACCAATGCTGGCTTTAATGCCTTATTTAATTTGGGAACATCGCCGTCACCGTCATTTTACTAATCCTGCCATCTACTTAGGTTTATTAGTAGGTTTAATTCCCACAATTTACTGGCTTTTTACTAGCTGGGCTTTTTACAGAACAACTAAGTTTGCAGAAATGTTTGACTTTATTGTTCATCTAAATTCAGAAGAACGCAATGGCAATAGTATTTTTTACTATTTTTGGAATATACCAGCTAGAACCTTTCCTTGGGCTTTTATGGCATTGCTTGGTATAAAAGTTGCTTTATCTAATCCTATGCATCGCTACCAATTAATATTAGTTGGGTTTCCGATAGTTCTATTTATTGAAATCAGCTTATTTTCAACTCGTCTTCCCCATTATGCGCTTTCTCTTTATCCGTTTGTTGCCTTACTCGCAGCTTTAGCTTTAGCTTGGTTAAGTAAAATTTATCAAAACAAATTAGCTCCAAGTAAAAGCTTACCTCGCACTCTTAGCTACATTGTTGGTGGCTTGAGTTGTTTGTTATTAATAGCAAGTTTAATTGTGTTAATAGGCGGTGCAATCCCTGGGTTAGAATTGAATGTAGAAATTAAAAAATATGCCGCGATCGCATTTGCGTTAGGGTTAGGTTGGTTAAGTGTTCCCTTGGTGTGGATTGGGTATCATCAATTAGGTCAGCAATTTTTGACGGCTAAGTATTGGTTAGCAGGCTGGTTATTAGCTCCTTGGTTAGCTTTATCTGTAGCTGGTATTACGGGCTTTTTAGGAGATTATAATCCTGAAATTAAAGCATTTTTACAGCAACCAAATATCGCGTCTGTAGTCCAAAATCATCCCATCAACTTTGTTGAAGGCGGCGGAAAAACTGGCGTACTGTTGCGTTTTTATACTCCTCATCTGGGACAAGTAGCCGAAAATATCTCCGACTTACCAAAAGCTAGTTATGCTTGGGTGAAGTCGGAAATTGTCCGTAACTCAAAATCCTCTTACAATGCGATCGGCACTATCCGAGATGTGCAATTAATTCAAGTACAGACTGCTAATACTCAACCGCAAAATTCTTCTAGTTTAGGTCAAGGTTTTTGAAAGCCAGAGCCTACTTTTTTAGAA
>JACCVJ010000646.1 GCA_013698215.1 Tatlockia sp.
TTGTTGGACATTGACTATTCCCATGTCTTCTAGAGATTTATCTAGAAACATCGCACTATAGAAGCCGGGGGCGTGATGTCCGACTTCAGTAAGAATATTTTTATGTCCTAGCATAACTAAAGCCGCGCAAGCCTCCGCTTGACTTGCAAAGCCTCCTGGATGTCCTGATGCTTTGCTGGCGGTAACTTGCAATGTTAAATAACGCAAGGCATCTGCTGCAAGTAAGGTTTGAAATACAGCATCGGGAGCTTGTGGATCGGTAATAGCTGTTTGATTAGGAGAAATCGCACATTCTTTGCCATAAGTCTCAAATTCTGGCAATTGTGCGCCAAAATACTGAATTCCTTGACAAAAATCTGGAATTGACACTTTTGTTTCTTGGGTCGATGCCGTCATGGCTACTTTCCTTTTAGTTAATTATTTAACGTTTATTCTACAGTTGTGCTGTTACTCAGATACTTCACTTTTGCTTATTAGTTCAATTAGTCCCGCACTCGGCGAATAATGTCAGGAAAAAGTATTGATTATTTCTATCAGCGTTTAAAATTAGATAGTAATTTTTGCTAGTAAAACTTATAAGATCGTTTAGTCTCAAATTATCAAACATTTATGCAAGTAATTAATGGCCCTAATAGACCACAATTTATTCAACTTTTTGAAGCGATCGCACGTCCTACCCAGCGTTTAGATACCTATGCCAAAAAATACGGCGATGTTTTCGTTTCTAAGTTAAGTGGCTTTCGTCCTTTTGTCCTTTTTAGCCATCCCCAAGCAATTCAACAAATACTTACAGCCGATCCCAATCTATTTGATTCTGGAGTAGCCAATCAAATTTTACATCCTTTAGTAGGTGATTATTCGTTACTACTATTAGATGGAAGTAGCCATCAACGCCAACGCAAATTGCTTACGCCGCCTTTTCATGGCGATCGCATGAAATCTTACGGGACGCTAATTTGTGAAATTACCGAACAAGTTATGAGTCAGCAACCGATTGGTGAAATATTTTCTGTGCGATCGGCTACTCAAGAAATATCTTTAAGAATAATTTTAAGAGCCGTATTTGGCTTAGATGAAACCGAGCGATTTCAACAGCTTAGAAAACTTTTGAGTTCAATTTTAGATGCGGTAGGTTCGCCCCTAAGTTCTACTTTATTATTTGTCCCTGCACTACAAAAAGATTTAGGTGCTTGGAGTCCTTGGGGTAAATTTGTCCGCCAAAGACAAGCAATAAATCGGTTAATTTATGATGAAATTGAAACCCGCAGAACTAAGAATAATATTTTTGGAGAAGACATTTTAAGCTTAATGATGTCAGCAAAAGATGAAAATGGGCAATCAATGACAGATGTAGAATTACGCGATGAATTAATGACTTTGTTATTTGCGGGACATGAAACTACAGCCTCAGCTTTAGCCTGGGCTTTTTACTGGATTCATAAGTTACCAAATGTAAAGTCAAAGCTATTAGCAGAAATAAATAATATCGGTACTAATTTCGATCCTAATGTAGTTGTTAAACTGCCTTATTTAACGGCGGTTTGTCAAGAAACTTTGCGAATTTACCCCATTGCGATGTTCACCTTCTCGCGCATTTTAAAAGCACCCATGCAAATCATGGGTTATGACTTTGCTTCGGGGACACAATTAACACCTTGTATATATTTAACCCATCAGCGAGAAGATATTTATCCCGAACCAAAACAGTTTAAACCAGAACGTTTTTTAGAGCGTCAATTCTCACCTTACGAGTTTTTACCTTTTGGCGGTAGCAATCGGCGTTGTATTGGTATGGCGTTTGCTATGTTTGAAATGAAACTGGTACTAGCAAAAGTTTTATCGCAATGGCAAATGAATTTAGCTGAAACTAAACCAGTTAAGCCTATACGTCGCGGTATTACTTTAGCGCCATCGGGAGGCATAAAAATGAGGCTAATCGCTAATAACCATGTTAACCTTGATTAATTTAAGTACAAAATCTTTGCGTCTGTTTCGCCTAAAACCTAAGCAATTACTTCTATTTAGAGCGATCGCCTTTCTCAATCGTAGCTACTGCTTACGTAATCGCCGAACGCATCCGCCAACTAATTTCTACCTATGTATCTATTGATGAAAACGAGACAGTTAATGTAACTGTAAGTGGGGGACTGGCAACTTTTCCAGAAGATGGGGTTGAGGCAAAATCTTTAATTCATTGTGCAGACTCGGCTCTCTACTGTGCTAAATACTTCGGTCGAAATCAAATTATTGTTTATAGTAGTTTAGTTATAAAAAAGATATCTTGAAACCCCTAGTTACAGATGAAACTTAGCCTGTGCGCGATCGCTCTTAATGAAGAATCAGCTTTACCTCAATGCTTAAGTAGTGTAATAGGGGTTGTAGATGAGATAATTTTGCTAGACACGGGTTCAAGCGATCGCACTAAAGAAATTGCTCAAAGTTTTGGCGCTAAAGTCTATGA
>JACCVJ010000656.1 GCA_013698215.1 Tatlockia sp.
TTGGGATTTTAATTGAAGAATACGCTGGGGACTTCCCTCTATGGCTTGCGCCCGTACAAGTAAGATTGCTACCTGTAAGCGATGCCCAGAGAGATTTTACAATAGAAGTAGCATCATTGATGCGATCTCGCGGTATCCGAGTAGAAGCCGATACCAGTAACGAGCGTTTGGGTAAACTCATCCGCAACGCCGAAAAAGACAAAATTCCCGTTATGGCGGTAATAGGAGCAAAAGAAGTGGAATCAAATAGCCTCAGCATCCGCACCCGCGCCTCTGGAGAATTGGGAAGTATACCCATAACTGAAGTAGTAGAAAAAATCCTTAATGCGATCGCTCAGTACAGCAATTTTTAAGGTATGGAGACGTTGCAATGCAACGTCTCTACCTACAGTCAGTCAAGGATTGACTTCTTCACTACTCCAGCCATCATTACGACTATATATATATCGATTCTGCGGATTGCCCATTAAATTCAAGTAATCTACCTGCATTGGTTCCAATAATAACAAGCAAAAATTAGCTAATGGCTTTAGCACAGGAGGGGGAGGCGGCGCAAAGTCAGCATCCTCGGCTCTAGATTTTCCAGGATCAGCCCAGGCAAATTGTAGCCTTGCACTATTGCTAAGTTCTTGCCAACTTGCTTGACGAGCTTGTTGCAAAGCCAAGTCTGCATTATCTGCTTGTATTAAGTGTAGCAAACCACTAAATCGAAATTGCTCGCGGGTTTGGGTAAAGTACCAACAAGCCTCCGCCCAAGGATGTACGGCAATTTGGCGGACTTTTTCGCTACGACTATCAACGACAAACTTTAAACAATCTTTATCTCCATAAAAGCCCCGAAATACTACGCTGCGGTTGGCGGGGCGATTTTCTTGAGTAACTGTTGCCAACTGCAAATAACGCGCCTCCGTAACATTACGGTGATGACTAAGCGACTTTTCTAACAATAACTGCCAAGGTGTATCCGACATAGATTAATTTGCATCTAGATATTTTCTAGGTTTACTTATTTATTAGCGCCTTGAGTAGAAAATTATCTAGCGATCTCAAAAACAGTAAAAGCGTCAATCTTTACATACACCTTGTCCTCAGACCTCAGTATTTTCAACAATATTACCTCCAGCCTTTTTATAAAAGTTCAGTATTTACCTTGATTTGATTCTTAGGCAAATAGGGAAAGATGATCATGTAGCCTACATCGCTATTTGACTTAACCGCTAGCAAGTGTTGGGCTAACCGCTTTCCCCACAAACTCTTAGTAAGGCAACTTTTGGTACTCGGTTGTATCTACCCATACACCAAAACTTACTATTTCTATATTTGCTAATTTCGTTTGTTTTCAAACTATCTAATTTTAGTGCGTTCTAATGAAAAAACCTCGAAAAAATCTTTACCGTCAACTACTAACAACAGCTTTGCTTGTCGGCGGTACTTTTCAAATTGCTTCCTCTGTGTTGGCCCAAACAGCCCCAACGCCTACCAGTGCTAATACAGCTATTAGCAACACTGCAACGGCTACTTATAATGATGCAAACAACCCTGGTACAGCTTTAAACTCAAGTTCTAACACTGTAACTATTACCGTAGCTGAGATTGCGGGTCTTTTTATCAACCCGGCGGGAGTAGTAGATGGAACTACTACGACACCGGGAATCCAAGCCAATGACACGATCTACTTTGATTTTGATGTCACTAACGTTGGTAACGATCCTACTACAATTGTTATTCCTAACCTAGCGAAAATTTCAGGGTCTGCGACAATTTCTGGCGCTGTACAATATCAACAGCCTGGTGAAACAAGTTTTACAAATATTAATGGTTCTTTCACCTCTGGACAAATTCAGCCTGGTGCCTCAGTACGGGTACGAGTTCCGGTATTAGTCGGCTCCGTCCGTAGTGGAACCATTAGCGTTACCTTGGGTGACACAACTCCTTCGGCTGCTCAAAACGTCGCTTACTTAAATACCCCCGGTAGCGTATTTACTGCAGACAACAATGCTTCAACTGGTGGTACGCCAATTGCTGAAGCTAATCTTACTGCTCCAGCCAACGGAGAAAGAGAAGCCAGCAATATTCAGTCAGCAACAATTAATGCAACCGACCAAGCTTTTGCTACCATCCTCAAAAATCTGAGTAGTTATAGCCAAAACGGTAGTTCTAACTTAACTAACGACGACCTCCTCACTTATGGATTGAGCTTGCGAGTAGAAGGGAGTCCACCATCAGCTAGTAGTACAACTTTTAATGCTGCACCTTTGACAGGTACGGTTCTTACTGGTGGCGTTGACACCAACATAACTAGCAAGTTTATTTTAATATCTGATGCTATTCCTTTCGGGACAAGCTTAAATGCAATTCCAGTTACTCCTGTCGGTTGGCGCGCTGTATACAGCACATCTTTAACATCAATTACAGCCGACAAAGCTGTATGGAGTACAACTCCCCCTGCTAGCTTCCCAGCAACTACCACTAGAGTCGGCTTTGTCTACGCTCCTGGTACTCCTACTGGGTCTTTGTCCGGCGCTGCTAATAGTCCTGCGATCGCTCCTAACACTAATATTACGGGTTTCTCCTTCCTAGTTAGGACAACTACAACTTTTAGTGTTGACGGTACAACCGGAGGTCAAATTTCTAACATTGCTCAAGTCTTTGGTACAAGCAATGGCGGCACGACTCTAGTTTATGATGAATCTGGAGACCAAACCCCCAGTAACTTCACTGATGCTGGCACACCAGGATCGAATACGCCTACTACTGGTGTAGCGACTCCTGGAACGAATGGAACAGACCCAGGAAACAACGCTGGTACAGATACAACTGCCTCACCTTTTGGTGGTGAAGACAATATTCTCAACATCCCCACGCCAGGAGTATCGGCAGTTTTACTTGGCCCTGAAGGAGCCGCCGGAGCTACAGGCCCTACCAACAACAACGACGACTTTACCAATAGAGCCGCTAGTTTCCCCACTTTAGACACCCCAGCAAATAACG
Source organism: Tatlockia sp. (assembly GCA_013698215.1). Lineage (GTDB taxonomy): Bacteria > Cyanobacteriota > Cyanobacteriia > Cyanobacteriales > Chroococcidiopsidaceae > Aliterella. The sequence goes on from JACCVJ010000656.1 coordinate 2,992, forward strand.
ATACTACCGATCCTGCGGCTATTGCCTTTGTCAATAGCGTACAAAATAACGGTACAACCCCTACCAGTATCAGTATTATTCCCAGGAGTCCTGCGGACTTAGGCTTGGCTGACTTGCCTCCTAGTACGTTTGTGACAATTACCGCCACTAGCGTTAGTGGCTCAAGGCTCTACTACTGGGATGGTACAATTTTCCAGTATGATACCGATCAAAACGCGGGGACAATCAACACCGTTGCCAATCCGATTGACTCGGCGGCGGAAGTCTTAACTATTCCTAACGTAGCTGCTAATGGTGGAACTTCTGCCTACAACGTATCTATCGATCTACCGTCAGGTACTATCTTATCTACCGACAGAGTAAATCTTGAACCAGCCGATCCAGAATATGGCTACCCAGTCTCAGTAACCGCCTTTATTGATGCCAACAGCAACGGATTAATTGATGCTGGAGAAGTTGCTGCTAGTAACACTACGATCAATCGCGTTTATGTCGGCTTCTTGCGCCTATTGAAGGAATCGCGCCTAGTTCCAGGATTTGGGCCAGCCTTCCCTGGGGGTCAAGAACTATTCAGTATCGCACCAAAAACTCCTGCACCAGGAAACCGCGTTGAGTACCAAATTACTTATACCAACATCTCTAGCGTTCCTGCCACTGGTTCGGGCAGTCTAGGATTAAATGCCAATAACATTCTTATTACTGAGAATGGTACAGTATCGCCCAACAACTGGGGTCGAGATAATGACGTAACTGGTACTCCAGGCTTTGGTCAGATTGATACCCTCAACGTAGCTGGTACTGCGATCGAATCTGGTGGCGCTGTCCCTTCCTACTTTAATGGTACTACTGGTACAGCCCCAGCGAGTGATACCACCGATGTTACGGCTTATACGGTAAATACGGGCTTAACCCCAGTATTAGCTCCTAGTCAGTTTAGAACCTTCAAGTTCCAACGCCAAATTAACCAATAACCCCACAAGTTAGAGCTTTAGAGACACAACATACTGTGTCCCTGGCTCTAACTGATTTTTGTCTACATTCATCAAATCAATTTACACAAAAGGTTATAAGAATGAAACGTTTATCAATCATCGGTTTAGCAGCAATGCTCGTATCTGTACCTTTTAGTAGCTTTCCTGGAATTGCAGCTACGACACCAAAAAATATTTTGGCGCAAAATGTCCAAGCTCAACCCAAAGTGCAGTTGCGCCTAACCGCCGATAAAAAAATGGTACAAAAAGATACCGCAGGTAAAGACAAAGTTACCTGGGTTTCTTTATTACAGGGAAATGTAACTGTACAGCCTGGTGATGTTCTTCGCTACACGGTGACTGGGGCTAATAATGGCGATCGCCCCGCAACTAATTTAGTTGTCACTCAACCCATCCCCAAACAAACCGCCTACGTCTTAAATTCCAGCAGTACCATCAAAAGCACGGCAACATTTACTTACAGCATCGACAACGGCAAAACCTTTGTTGCCAAACCAACGGTGCAAGTCAAACTAGCCAATGGCAAAGTTGAAACTCGTCCCGCACCCGCCGAAGTTTATACTCACGTGCGCTGGAAATTTACTGATGCGATCGCTGCTAAATCAACTATAGGTGCGGCTTACCAAGTCCGAGTCAAATAATTACCTTATTTTTGAGCGCGATCGCGTACCCATACTTTTTACTGGCGCGCGATCGCTTTATTTGCTCTTGTTTATAAAAAATTTTCTGCGTATCTAATCAAATTTTCAGTTTTTCACTAATTCTTTAACCAGTAGCAAGTCTGATTTCTTGCTGACGAAGGTATAAAAAAATGCGCTGTTATAAAAATCACTTAAATCAATACCTTCAACTAATAACAGCAGCTTTTATTAGCGGTAGTATTTGGCAAGCCATACCTGCAATAGCCCAAAATGTTCAAGCTGTCCAAATTACTAATCAAGTAACTTTTTCTTACAGTGCTGCGGGAAGAAGAAATAGTGGAACAACTATTAATGGAGTCAGTACCCAAGCTGGCTTTAGTGTAACCAAATTAGTAGATCCTTTAGGGCAAGTTACGGGTTGCGCTGGGGAACAAATAGAAGATTACACAGGCTTTAATGTTGGCTTATACGAAGTCAATCCCGCAGATCCGACCGGAACAGAAATTAGGTCGCCCCTAGCTTTATCTCCTACGGAACTACCTGATATAAGCGGTAATAATGTCCCTCTAGGGCTAAAACCTAATATAGAAAATAGCAATCCTTTCTTTCTAACCAATGGCAATCAAGGACGATACAACTTTTTACTCGATCCTAGTAGGGGTCAATTAGCTGCTGGTAGAATTTATATTTTACTTATCAGTCCGCCGCCTAACTCAATCTACAGCGAACGACGAATCAAGCTTACCATTGGCTCCCAAATTGGTGACGTTATCTCTTATACGGCTACTTCCCTTGATGGTAGACCAATTAGCACTACTGACAACCAAACTTCGGTAACGGGAACTATTAATATTGACAACGCCGAACGCTTGGGGCTGAGTTTGGCAATTCTTGACTTAAATACAACCATTTGTCAAAGCCAAGAAATTCAAATTATTAAAACTGGCGATCGCGCTTCCGCCGTCCCCGCAGACACTGTAATTTATCGCATTTCCGTCAAAAACCTCGCAAGTGCCACCCTTACCAATGTAGTTATTACCGATACCTTACCTTTGGGATTCAACTTTAGTACTGAAAGTGTCCGGGCAGAATTAGGCGGCAAAAGCGTTGTCATTACCTCAAGTCATACCGGGAGAACAATTACCTTCCGCGCTGAAGGTGTCAACTTGCCTGCTAAAAATTCTCCTGAAGGACAGCAGGTACTAAATATTGCCTACGCTGCGGTACTAACACCTGATGCAATTCGCGGAAATGGGCAAAACTCGGCGATCGCCTCGGCTCAACGCTCTGACAACAACTTTACCGTCAAAGATGGTCCCGCTACTCACAAATTAAGAGTTAATTCGGGTATTCTCACCGACGCAGGCACAATTATCGGTCGAGTATTTGTAGACAAAAACTTTGACGGCGAACAGCAACGCGGTGAACCAGGTGTACCCAATGCTGTGGTGTTTATGGACGACGGCAACCGGATTACAACCGATAAAGACGGATTATTTTCTGTAGCAAATGTTTTACCAGGCTATCGAACAGGAGTTTTGGACTTAAGCAGTTTGCCCGGTTACACCCTCGCTCCCAACCGTCGGTTTAGCGAACGCAATAGTCAGTCAAGGCTGGTACATTTAGCCCCTGGCAGTTTAGTTCGTATGAATTTTGCTGTAACTCCTAGCTTCAATGAAGGTGAGTCGAAATGAAACTAGCAAAAAACACCTTACTCACCTTTTTGTTAGTAGCTACCTTAGAAGCAATAAGTTTAGTAATTGCTACTACTGCTCGCGCCGTACCGTTACCTGTGACAGATACGGGTATCGCCCCACAACA
>JACCVJ010000676.1 GCA_013698215.1 Tatlockia sp.
ATCGCAAAGGGTGGGAATCATTGCTTCAAGTCGCACTGTATCTTCACTGTAAATTAGCCGACAATAGTTGCACTCAAGGCGTTTAAGAATTTCCGCAGTTTGGAGAAACACATAACTTACAGGCAAAGTTAGAGGTTTTTCTGTTCCTACTAAAGTCAATCGAGTAGCGCTGAGAATGCTAACTAGGCGATCGCATAAGTTTAAAGAAGAAGTATTATTTGCCTGCCAAGTTTGTTTCTCTTTTTGGTACTGCATGGCAGTATTTAAAGTAAGGGATGAACTCGCACAAAGAGTTTGCAATACTTCTAAAAACTCTAATTCCAGCGCTTGATGGCTAAATACCGCTAAAACACCAATGGCTTCATCCTTGATAGTTAAAGGATATCCCGTAAACCCGCGAATATTGTTGGCGATCGCCCATTCTCTATTTCCTACCCAAGGTTCAGAGGCTAAGTTATTACTCAAAAAAGAGACGCGATTTTGAGCAATTTTGCCGACTTTAAATGCCCCCATCGGCACGAGGGCAAAAGAGCCGTTAGTATGGGTGTACATTCCCGCCGAAGCAATGAGTTTAAGAGTAGTCCGATCTGGTTCTACTAGCCAAAGCCGCGCCAAAGCACAATCAAATTTCTCAACTAAACTATCTGTAACTCGATCGGCAATTTCCTCTATTTTTAGGCATCCAGAGCAGCTTTGCACAATCTCATTTATTTGTTGTAAGTCAAATAAAATTCGCGTTGAGTCTAGCACCCCACTTTGCAAGTCAGACATCAAATTGCCAAATAAATCTCTAACCTGATTGAGGCGCAAATTGACCGTTACTTTTGGATCTCAAACTACGGGTTGCCTATTTTGCTAGGTCAAAAAGCTTGTATCCACTCTTTAACTTCATATTCTGTCCAAATCCCATTTTGCCAGTAAGGATCGGCTTCAACTAACTGGCGTACCTTTGCTTCACTTTGGGCCTCGTAAATCCCAAAAACTTTAGTTACGTCTTTGGTAGGGCCAATAGTAATCAAAATCCCGGACTGTTTTTGCTCTGCTAGTCCATCTAAATGAGCTTGACGATAAGGATCGCGTTTTTCTAGCACGTCCTCACAATAAGTTCCCCACAGGATGTATTTAGGCATGATTGTTACAACTACGCTGATTAACTTCTTAAATTGACACTGAACTTTTCGATTAGAGATTCTCGGACTTTTTGATGTACGGGTTCAACTTCCGTATCAGTTAAAGTGCGATCGCCTGCGCGATAAATTAGCCTAAATGCCAAGCTTCTTTGCCCTTGAGGGACATTTTCACCCCGGTATTCGTCAAATAACTGTACCGATTCTAAAATTTCGCCCCCAGCGAAGGAAATTACTTTAATTAATTCTGCGACAGAAATCTCCTTAGCAGCAAAAAAGGCAATATCTCGATCCGTTGCAGGGTAAGTAGAATAATTTTGGAACTGATGCTTAGACACCACTTCCCCATCTACACCATCAACTAGCACATCTAAATAGATTTCAAAAGCATACACCGCATCGGGCAAATCTTTTTCTTTCCTCAATTGAGGATGCAACTGACCAAAAGTTCCTAAGCGATTTCCCTGCAACCACAAAGACGCTGTACGCCCAGGATGCAGGCGCGGATCTTGATGGCTGGGTTGATACTCCACCTTTAAACCCAAACGTTGAAATACTCGCTCTAATAAGCCTTTGGCTTCAAACCAATCAAGGGGGCGACTTTTGCCGCCACGAGTCCACTTACCACTACTTGGATCGCCGCCCAAAATTCCCGCTAATTCTTCTGCTTCGGCGAGTCCTTCTTCATCTTGCCAAAAAATCCTGCCAATTTCAAAGCCATTAAGCGGTTGATTACCTTGAGATTGGTTGTGTTCAAAAGCTGCAATCAAGCCAGAAAGTAAGTCTATCCGTAGAGCAGAATATTCAGCAAATAAAGGGTTGGCTAAAACTATTTGCCGATCTTCTCCAGGTTTAACTAAAGAATAATGGATTAATTCTGTAAGTCCTGTAGCACGAAAAGCCTCCCGAATTTGCCGCCTTAGCTGCTGCTCTAAAGAAAGATAACCCGGCTCAGTTTTTTCGGGGAGAGTATCGCAAAAGCGGTTGTACCCATAAACTCGACCAATTTCTTCAATTAAATCAATTTCTCGTTCCAAGTCTCGATGGCGGTAGGGGGGAACTTTTACCGTCCAAATTCGCCCCTCCTTTTGGTTAGGGGTAACAACACATCCCAGAGCGATCAATATCTGCTGCATTTGCTCCGTTTCCAATTCCCCTGTAGTTTCGCCTAAGTCTACAGGACCAAGCAATTGATTTACGCGGTCTAAACGCAGTTCAATGGAGCGCGAAAAAGTTTCTAAGTTTGGGCGGGTATCGACAACAACTTGCGCCTCTATTACGCCGTGAGTTATCTCTTGAAGCAAATTTAAAGCGCGATCGCACGCTATCTCTAGTTCTACCGAATTTACACCCCGTTCGTAACGCGCCGATGCTTCACTGCGTAAGCCTAAGCTTCTCGCCGAGCGCCGAATTGCCGCACTATCAAATAATGCTGCTTCTAAAACTAAGTTCTTTGTCCCTTCATGCACCTCCGTTTCTGAGCCTCCCATCACCCCAGCAACGGCTACAGGCTTGTCATTGGCGGTAATTAGCAAGTTTTGATTAGAGAGCGTTCTATTTTGTCCGTCTAGAGTTTGTAAAGATTCTCCAGTTTCGGCAAAACGGACACCCATTGTTAGGCTATCTCCTCCAGCTACCGATTGTAGGCGATCGCCATCGAAAGCGTGTAAGGG
>JACCVJ010000678.1 GCA_013698215.1 Tatlockia sp.
AACAGCGTTAGTATCTAACCTTTTTGCCGCCGCCACAAAGCCCGGACTAACTTAATCTCATCATAGGTGTAGCTTTCCCCCAGATGCTCGTAGATACTCTTGAGAGAATCTGCACCAACAGTTTTTACAGCTTTTAGAATAAATTGCTGACGCACGGGAATTACTAATTGATCTAAGTCTACAGGTTGGTTCATTTCGATCAGTTCAGCTAGGTGACTTGCGATCGTACTTGTGCTTAAACTGCGCTCAGTGGCTATTTCTGCGGTGTCTAGTCCTTGGCGATGCAGTTTGAGAGTCAATAATTGACTGTCTGAAGGGAAAGATGCGAAGCCCTGCGTGCGCGCTTGCGCTATCGCACTTCTCACCTCCACCTTAACCGAGTGTTGAGTATAAGCAGCGATCTCTGCAACAAAATACTGTCCGTACTGCGCTAACTTACTGCTTCCAACTCCAGAGATTTTACTAAATTCTTCTAGAGTTTGCGGCTGCAATTGAGCCATTGTTTTCAAGCTAGAATCGGCAAATACTATGTAAGGCGCTATTCCTTGTTCGTCGGCTAGTTTCTTGCGTAAGCTACGCAACTTTTGATATAGCATCTCTATATCCGCAGCTTTTGGCGTTTCTTTATTATCAACTACAGGGGTAGGTGCGGTAGTAATAGCAATTGAAACTGTTTTTTTTCGCCGCATTACTTCCCAACTGAGAGCATTTAGCCGCAAAACAGAGTAACCATCAGTAGTTTGCCCTAATAAACCTTGATGTAACAAACTTCGCCCCAAAAGCCGCCAATCATCGGCAGTTCTATCTTTACCAATGCCATAAGTAGTCAATTGATCGTGTTTGTACTGTAAAACTTTTTGACTTTTTGAGCCGCGCAACACATCAATAATGTGACTCATGCCAAATCTTTCTTGACAACGCGCCACGCAAGAAAGAAATTTCATCGCTTCAACTGTCCAATCTTCTTCGGGTTTGGGATTGCAGCAATTATCACAGTTGCCACAATTACCCCCAAAACTTTCGCCAAAATACCCTAATTGAATCGTCCGACGGCATACTGTACCTTGGGCGTAGTCTATAATTTGCCGCAGTTGTTGTTTAGCAATGCGTTGTTCTTGAATAGCGGTTTTTTGCTCAATTAGATACTCAACAGTTTTGACATCGCCATAACCAAAAAATATTGTACACCTAGCCGCGCCTCCATCTCTCCCCGCTCTACCCGATTCTTGGTAATAACTTTCGATATTGCGAGGCACGTCATAATGAATTACGAACCTAACATCTGGCTTATTTATTCCCATCCCAAAGGCAACGGTTGCTACCATTAAACGGGCATCATCTCGAATAAACCGCGTTTGATTAGATTCTCTTTCTTCGTCGCTTAAGCCTGCATGATAAGGCAAAGCAGAGATGCCATCTTGTTGCAATTTCATCGTAATATCATCTACTTTGCGGCGGCTGAGACAGTAGATAATCCCCGCGCCTTCAGTTTTTGTAACTAATTGCTTTAATTGGTTGTAAGGTTGCTTTTGCTTGGGTTGTACGTCGTAGTAAAGGTTGGGGCGATTGAAACTAGCAACGTGAATTATCGGTTTTGCGAGGTTAAGTTGTTGAATAATATCAGTACGAACGCGATCGGTAGCTGTAGCCGTAAGAGCTATAGTAGGAACAGTTGGGTAACGTTGGCGCAAAGAGCGTAATTGACGGTAATCCGGGCGAAAATCATGCCCCCATTCTGAAACACAATGCGCTTCATCAATGGCAAAACTGGCAATGCCAATTTGATGCTGTACTAAGTCTATAAATGGTAAAAAGCGATCGCTTAGTAGTCTTTCGGGGGCAACATAAAGCAGTTTTACTTTACCACTGAGGATTGCTTCTTCGCGCGCTCGTACTTGATAGGAAGTTAGGGTACTATTGAGAAACGTTGCCCCAATCCCGTTATTTTTCAACGACTGTACTTGATCTTGCATTAGCGCGATTAGCGGCGATACCACCACTGTTAAGCCTTTTCTAAGCAACGCAGGCAACTGAAAGCACAAAGACTTACC
>JACCVJ010000679.1 GCA_013698215.1 Tatlockia sp.
TACGCTTCTTTCGTACAAGAATACTTCTTCTTTTCCTTGCAAAATTGCTTTTGTACAACTTGTCAAAACTCGAAAAGTAGTAGTTTTTATCCCGCCACCTGTACCACCAGGACTTGCGCCAATAAACATTAAAGCAATAGTAAGAAATAAACCCGCCGTCGTCATTTTGCCAATATCAATAGTATTAAATCCCGCCGTCCTTGGCGTTACCGATTGGAACCAAGCGCCAAGTATTTGATTAGGTAAGCTCAAAGAACCAAAAGTTGCCGGATTTCTTACTTCTATAAAAAAGAAGGCAATTGTTCCCAAAATTAACAAAGCTATAGTAGTGCTAACGGCAACTTTGAAGTTGAGCGAAAATATCATTTTTTGGGGATTGCGCTGAATGCGATCGCGCGACCAAATAAATAGCTCTAAAATCACACCATAACCGATTCCGCCGAAAATAATTAACCCCGTAACTACCAAGTTTAAAAGTACCGAAGTTTGGTAGCCAATAAAGTTATCTCTAAATAAACTAAAACCGGCATTATTCCAAGAGTTGATACTGTGAAAAATAGCGTACCACAAAGCTTCATTCAACGGATATTTGGGAGTAAAAACGGGTAGTAGTAAAAATACTCCACTAATTTCAAAGATTAAAGTAAGCGCAATAATCGAGCGAATTAATTGGGCGCTATCGTGTATTCCTGTCCGGTCTAAAGCTTGTTGAATGGCAACTTTATCGCGCAAACCAAACTTTGCCCCCAAAAGTAATAACAGGATGGTAGTGGCAGTCATATAACCTAGTCCGCCAATCTGCACCAGCGCCACCACAAAAAGTTGTCCCCAAAAAGAGAAGTAAGTCCCAGGATCAACTATCGATAAACCCGTAACACAAACAGCCGAAGTAGAAGTAAATAATGCCACAATTAAGTTACCCCAAGTCCCGGTCGTAGAGGAAAAAGGCATCATTAGTAAAATTGTGCCAATAGCGATTACCGCCAAAAATCCTAGGCAAATTGTCCGAGAAACAGTCACGTCCTAAGCTCCAGCTTAAAGTTCAAGCACAATCGAAAATAATATTCATTTTGTGCATAAAATGCCTCAATTAAAACTTAATATCCGTGCCAAGGAATAGCATCTTCTGCTACGCTGATTCCGGTCTACCGTTTCAACGCTACTAACATGAGTACGGCACTACAGCAGCAAATTCAGCAATTTTACGATGATTCCTCTAGTTTGTGGGAACAAATATGGGGCGAGCATATGCACCACGGCTATTATGGCGCAGAAGGCAAAATCAAAAAAGATCGCCGCCAAGCGCAGATAGATTTAATTGAAGAATTACTACAATGGTCGGGCATACAGCAAGCTGAGAATATTCTTGATGTTGGTTGCGGTATTGGTGGCAGTTCTCTGTACCTAGCAAAAAAATTTAATGCTAAGGTAACGGGTATTACTCTTAGCCCCGTGCAAGCCTCTAGAGCAGCAGAACGGGCAACCGAGGCGCTTTTAAACACCCAAGCTAGTTTTCAGGTAGCAGATGCCCAAAATATGCCCTTTGCAGACAATTCTTTTGATTTAGTGTGGTCGCTAGAAAGTGGCGAACATATGCCCGACAAAACTAAGTTTATGCAAGAGTGTTATCGGGTGCTAAAGCCTGGGGGAAAGTTTATTATGGTTACTTGGTGTCACCGCTCTACAGAAAACGAGGCGCTAACAATCGATGAAAAACAGCATTTGGCAGATATTTATCGGGTTTATTGTTTGCCTTACGTAATTTCTTTGCCAGAGTACGCAGAAATTGCGCGCAATCTCCCATTACAAAACATTTCTACAGCAGATTGGTCAAAAGCAGTTGCACCTTTTTGGGATGTAGTTATTGATTCGGCGTTCAATTTTGAAGCGCTAGTTGGCTTAATTCGCTCTGGTTGGGGAACAATTCAAGCGGCGCTATCGTTGGGGTTAATGAGTCGGGGTTACGATCGCGGATTAATTAAATTTGGGTTGTTGTGTGGTACTAAATAAGGAAACAAACCGCCGCGTAAAGGGTAATAAACTGGCGGCTTTTTGGCAGTTTTCGCGTCCCCATACAATTATTGGTACGAGTTTGAGCGTCTGGGGTATATATGCGATCGCCTTTAATCAAGGATTCAATCATAGTTCAGTGCTGCCTGTTTTAGTAGCTTGGCTGGCTTGTCTATGTGGCAATATTTACATTGTCGGCTTGAATCAGTTAGAAGATGTGGCTATTGACCAAATTAATAAGCCCCATTTACCTCTAGCTAGTGGCGAGTTTTCCCTTGCTACGGGTAAGCTAATCGTAGCGGTGACGGGGATACTGTCGCTGCTACTGGCTGGGCTACAATCGCCTTATTTGCTGGGGATGGTGGTTATTAGTTTAGCAATTGGTACGGCTTATTCTTTGCCCCCGATTCGGTTGAAACGGTTTCCTTTTTGGGCGGCTTTGTGCATTTTTACGGTACGGGGAGCGGTAGTTAATTTAGGGCTATATCTGCATTTTAGTCGCAGCCTGATTATCCCCATGACGGTGTGGGCGTTGACTTTGTTTGTAATTGTGTTTACGGTAGCGATCGCCATATTTAAAGATATCCCCGATCTTGAAGGCGATCGTCAATACCAAATTTCTACTTTCACCATTGCTTTAGGTCAAGAACGAGTATTTAATCTGGCTCGTTGGATAATAACTGTATGCTATATAGGAATGGCTATTGCTGCCGTTTTTTGGCTACCTGGAGTTAATACTATATTTTTAGTCAGCACTCATTTAGGCTTGCTATTTTTGCTGTGGTGGCGTAGTTTTCAGGTAGATTTGCTCGATAAGGTGGCGATCGCTTCGTTTTATCAATTTATCTGGAAGTTGTTTTTTTTAGAATATTTGCTTTTTCCAGCTGCTTGTCTTTTGGGCTAACAAATAATTATGCTTAAAAAGCCTTTATTCAAGTTGTTATTAGGTACGGGGGTTGTAGTTGCGAGTGTTTATTTAGCTGCTTGTATCTACTTGTATCGCCAACAAGGGCGTTTTATCTATTTTCCCTCCTCGGTTATCGAAACTACACCCAAGGCTTTTAATCTAGATTTTCAAGAGGTATGGCTACCTGTAACTACAGCAAACGGTAAGGTTGAGAAAATCCATGGTTGGTGGATTCCCGCCGCTACAGCCAAGGCTAAAACCTTACTATATCTGCATGGTAATGGTGTAAATATCGGTGCAAATGCGGCTCACGCTCATCGTTTTCACCAGATGGGTTTTGCAGTGCTAATAATAGATTATCGGGGTTACGGGCGCAGTGAAGGTAGTTTTCCCAGCGAAAATAATGTCTATCAAGATGCGACGACAGCTTGGGATTATTTAGTAAAACAGCGACAGATTCAGCCTAATAATATTATTATTTACGGGCATTCTTTGGGAGGTGCGAGCGCAATTAATTTAGCTACCCAGCACCCCGAAGCTGCTAGATTAATTGTAGATAGTTCGTTTACTTCTATTGCCGAAATAGGCAATAATCGCCGTCTATTTAAACTATTCCCAGTTAATTTACTTCTCAATCAACGCTTTGAATCTATTAAAAAAGTAAAGCTTCTAAAAATGCCTGTTTTATTTATTCATGGTACAGATGATACTGTAATTCCGGTTAGTATGAGCAAACAACTGTATGGGGCTGCACCTAACCCGAAACAACTATTCATAGTTCCCAATGCTGGACACAATAATACTGCAAAAACTGCTGGATTAAAATACTTTGAAGTAGTAAAAAACTTTGTGATGCGATCGCTCTAACTATTGATTAAAATGTATATATAGCAATATTTCTAAAGCTTCCCACGCGACGCATTACCCAAAGCTAAGTCAATAACTACAACTATTTAATAAACTTATGTCTTTTGTTGGTTTACACATCCACAGTGATTACAGCTTGCTTGATGGTGCAAGTCAACTACCCGCACTGGTAGATCGAGCGATTGAATTAGACATGAAGGCGATCGCCCTTACCGATCATGGTGTAATGTATGGAGCGATTGAACTTATTAAAGTATGTCGTAGTAGAAATGTCAAGCCAATTATTGGCAATGAAATGTATGTAATGAACGGCGATATTGAAAATAAAGCCCGTCGTAAAGTACCTAAATATCATCAAGTTGTTTTAGCTAAAAATACTAAAGGATACAAAAATTTAGTTAAGTTAACAACTATTTCTCACCTTAAAGGAATGCAAGGTAGCGGCATTTTTGCTCGTCCTTGTGTTAATAAAGAATTACTTACCCAATATCATGAAGGTTTAATTGTCACCAGTGCTTGCTTAGGTGGAGAAATACCCCAAGCAATCCTCGCGGGTAGGCTAGATGTAGCGCGGAAGGTAGCCAAAGAATACAAAGCTATATTCGCAGACGATTATTACTTAGAAATTCAAGATCATGGAATGCCAGAAGACCGAATTGTTAATGTTGAAATAATTAAAATTGCCCGTGAATTAGACATTAAATTTATTGCTACCAATGACTCGCATTTTGTTTCTTGCTACGACGTAGAAGCCCACGACGCTTTGCTATGTATTCAAACTAAAAAGCTAATTAGTGAAGATAAGCGGATGCGCTATAGCGGTACAGAGTATCTCAAATCGGCTCAAGAAATGAGACAATTGTTTCGAGATCATCTCCTAGCAGAAGTAATAGATGAAGCGATCGCAACTACCTTAGAAGTAGCAGAAAAAGTCGAGCCTTACGATCTTATGGGTGAGTCTCGTATTCCTAACTATGAATTTCCTCCCGGACACACTGCTGATACTTATTTAGAGTTTGTTACTTGGCAAGGATTGCTAAAAAGATTTAACCGCAAATCTGCTCACGAAATCGAGCCAGTTTATCGAGAAAGGCTAGATTACGAATTAAAAATGATGCAGCAAATGGGGTTTGCTACTTACTTTTTAGTAGTGTGGGATTACATCAAATATGCTAGAGATAATAGCATTCCTGTAGGGCCAGGTAGAGGTTCGGCGGCGGGTTCTCTAGTTGCTTACGCGCTGCAAATTACTAATATCGATCCCGTCCATCATGGGTTATTATTTGAGCGATTTTTAAACCCAGAACGTAAATCAATGCCAGATATTGATACGGATTTTTGTATTGAAAAACGTGGAAAAGTAATTGAATATGTGACGAATAAGTATGGTGCAGATAAAGTTGCTCAAATTATTACTTTTAACCGCTTAACGTCAAAATCGGTACTAAAAGATGTAGCAAGAGTGTTAGATATTCCTTACGGAGAATCCGACAAAATGGCGAAACTAATTCCTGTAGTTAGAGGTAAGCCAACTAAGTTAGCGGTAATGATTTCTGATGCTACACCAGCAATAGAATTTAAAGAAAAATACGATAACGATCCAAAAGTACATCATTGGATTGATATGGCAATGCGCGTCGAAGGAACTAATAAAACTTACGGAGTTCACGCCGCCGGTGTAGTAATTTCATCGGAACCTTTAGATGAAATTGTGCCTTTGCAAAGAAATAATGATGGCTCGGTAATTACTCAATACTTCATGGAAGATTTAGAATCTTTGGGATTATTGAAAATGGATTTTTTGGGATTAAGAAACTTAACTTTAATCCAAAAAACCGTCGATTTAATTAAAGAAAATCGCCACATAACTATTGATCCTGATGCCTTACCTTTAGAAGAAAGGAGAGTTCAAAAAATTCTTGCTAAAGGTGAATTAAAAAAAATGCCTCAAGATGTAGAAAAGACCTACAAAATGTTAGAAGATGGAGAATTAGAAGGTATTTTTCAGCTAGAGTCTTCAGGAATGCGGCAAATAGTTAAAGATTTGCGTCCTTCTTGTATAGAAGATATTTCGTCAATTTTGGCATTATATCGCCCAGGGCCATTAGATGCAGGTTTAATTCCTGAATTTATCGATCGCAAACATGGTAGAGAAAAAATAGAATATAAAACTCCCTTACAAGAGCCAATTTTAGAAGAAACCTATGGAGTTTTAGTTTATCAAGAGCAAATCATGAGACAGGCTCAAGACTTGGCTGGGTACTCTTTGGGACAAGCTGATTTACTTAGACGAGCAATGGGTAAAAAGAAAGCATCAGAGATGCAAAAACATCGAGAAACTTTTGTAGATGGAGCGGCAAAAAATGGCGTAAGACAACAAGTAGCTGAATTTTTGTTTGAACAAATGGTCAAGTTTGCAGAATATTGCTTTAACAAATCTCATTCAACAGCTTATGCCTATGTAACTTATCAAACGACTTACTTGAAAGCAAACTATCCTGTGGAATATATGGCGGCGTTGTTAACATCAAATAGCGGCGATACAGATAAGGTGCAAAAATATATTGCTACTTGTTTGACAATGAATATTCCTATAGAACAAGTAGATATCAATCGTTCGGTTATAGATTTTGCGCCGTTAGACACTACAATTTTGTTTGGATTTTGTGCGGTGCGAAATCTTGGGCTAGGTGCAAGTGAATGTATTTTAGAAGCAAGAAATAATGGTGGCGAATTTAAGTCATTAGCCGATTTGTGCGATCGCGTAGATTTGCATACAGTCAGCCGTCGCGCTTTGGAAACTCTGATTTTATGCGGTGGTTTTGACAAAATTGAGCCTAATCGCAACCAGTTAATCCACGATTTAGATGTAGTTTTAGATTGGTCGCAATCGCGCCTCAAAGAACGCGCCAGTGGACAAGTAAACCTCTTTGATTGGAGCGGGTTGGAAAATAACGAGCAAGCAAGTAATAAGTTTGATTCAGTCCCTAAAGCTGCAAAAGTAGCGGATTTTTCGCAACAAGAAAAGCTTAATAAAGAGAAAGAATTACTTGGCTTTTATGTTTCCGATCATCCCCTAAAATCTGTTCGTTCCGCCATGCAAGTTTTAGCACCAATTAATTTAAGCGAATTAGAAGCGCAAAGCAAGAAAGCCTTACTGTGTGCGGTAGTGATGGTTAGTAGCATTAAATCAATTACTACCAAAAAAGGCGATCGCATGGCGATTGTAAAACTCGAAGACTGGACAGGACAAACGGAAGCTGTAGTATTTCCTAAAACCTTCGAGCAAATTGGCTCGTTGCTAATTACCGATGCGCGGCTAATTGTTTGGGGTAAACTCGATCGCAAAGATGACGATGAGCTTCAGCTAATTATTGAAAATGCTCAATTAATTGACAAAGTGCAAATGTTAATGGTGGAATTGACAATCGAACAAGCCGTAGACTTGCAAAAGCAAAACCAGTTAAGAAGCATTCTGCAAGAGCAATCTGGCGACAAAGATAAAGCCAATACTCCCGTACTTGCGATCGTCACAGCAATAAATAGCCGTCAATTAGTTCGTTTTGGTCGTCAGTATTGGGTACAAAACTGCAACGCGGCGGTACAGTCGCTCACAAATGCAAATTTTAGGGCTTATGCTCAACCTTTAGCCAATTTTAACTAGAAGTCGCCTACTTCCATCAATATTAAACCCAGCCTATTTTTCCCACTACCACCATCTAGAAGGTTTGAGTATTTAGAATTAATTTATAATCTTGCAAGTGGCTTTTCTCTGGATTGAGAGGAGGAATCTGGTTAGCCGTCAAAGTAATAATTTTACCATCTTGCCAAATAGTAATTGATTCTCCTAATTTGCGGTGCTTTTCTTAAGATAAACATTAGACATTACCAATAGTTTCAATAAGTTTTTAGGTAGGAAAGTTAAAAATTTACTAACATAAACTTATCTTACTAAAATTAATAAAAATGGTTGCAGCATCAGAATCGCTAACCTTACCGACTTTACCAGAAATAATTGATGGATTGCCAAATATTTGTGGTTCGGAATCTTTGGTTGAAACGGTAGTTAAAAACGATAAATCAGTATTTTTACCCACAAGTAATATAAATATTCAAAACGTAAAAGCTACCTTT
>JACCVJ010000012.1 GCA_013698215.1 Tatlockia sp.
TTTACGATAATCGATTAGATAAAAGCTCTATAAATTGGGCGTGTTCGGGGGAAGTTAATCCTAACTGTAGCAGTGCGATCGCCTTTGGCATTTCTCCCGCCAGTAATGAGGGGACAAATAACCATAAACCAGGAAAAACAAGACTTCGCACTATTCCATGATCATCGGGCTGTAGTGGCACATACTCACCGGATTGGAGACTAAACCAATCAAGCTTATTTTCAAAAATCTGCCAGACAATGTACTCTTGAACTCCATTACGGCGATATACTTGCTTTTTGTCGTGCAGATCGTAAGCGGCGCTACTAGCTGCAATTTCTACAATTAATTCGGGCGCTCCTTCCACATAGTCATCGTCACTAACAATACTGCGTCCGCCGGACTCTATTCTTAGTAAAGCATCGGGTTGGGGTTCGTTATCTAAATCTAGGCGTACGGTGCTATTGTCACCAATGTCTACTCCTGGTGTTGCAATCCAATAAGCTGACAGCCACGCCATAATTGCTGCATGGGGATTGCCGTGACTTCTATGACGTAATGGTGATGCCATATATACTATTCCCTCAATTAGTTCAGCTTTCTTCAACTTTGGCATTGCTGTGTAGCGGCGCTCAAATTGAAGTCGCGTCAAGCGATCGCCATTTTCAAGAGGGAGAATTTGAGTATTAGTTTGTGTCCTTAAGGCATTCATAACTACTTGAGGAAAGGACGAGCGAGGAAAAAGCTAGAAATCGATTTGGCATCTACAGGCTCACCTTCTGAAATAGCTTGTTCTAATTCTTGGGGAGTGAGCAAAACTGTTTCAATGTCTTCATCGTCATCTTGAACTGGCGGTTTGTCTAAAATTTCCAATTCTTGAGCGAGAAAGGCATAAATAATTTCATCGGAGTAACCCGGCGCTAAGAAAAATTCACCGAGTTTTTGCCACTTATGAGCGCGATAGCCTGTTTCTTCCTCTATTTCGCGGCGGATTGTCTCGGCGGGTGATTCATTAAGTTCTACTGTACCCGCCGGAAACTCTAATAATCTACCTTGGACTGCAAAACGGTACTGCTTGACTAAAACAAGTTTACCTTCGGGAGTTACTGGCACGGCTAAAGCGCCCCCTGGATGCCTAATACATTCCCATTCCCCTTCTGCTTTGTTGGGTAAACGTAGACGATTAACTTCAAAATCAAATTTGCGCCCTCGGTATTGCAGGCGTTGCTTTAATAATTGGGGGGGTTCTCTACCTATAGCCATACGGTTAAATTTTTATAACTCCTGAACAGTTTACCGCTTGCACCAATTGCGCGATCGCAAGTCCTGAAACTGGTTCAATCCAATTAGGGGCAATTTCAGCTAATGGTACGAGAACAAAAGCACGTTCGTTCATGTGCGGATGAGGTAATTGTAATTGGGGAATATCTAAAATTAAATCCTCGTAGAGCAGTAAATCAAGATCGATGGATCTTGCGCCCCATCTTTCTGCTCGCACTCGTCCAAACTTGGCTTCTATTGCTAGTAAGGTTTTGAGTAATTGTTGGGGTAATATTTGTACTGCCAATAAGGCGCAACTATTTAGGTAATCTGGCTGGGGTATTCCGCCTACAGGCTCTGTTTTGTACCAACTAGAAACTTTTTGTACTGCAATACCTGGAGTGGCGGCTAATACTTGCAAGGCGGCGGTTAAAATCCCTTGAGAATCGCCTAAATTACTACCAAGGGCGATCGCGCATTGTTTGGTTTCACTCATCTGCAAAGCTTTGTCATGGCTCCATTCAAAAACTATTATTTTATAATTTGCTGGTAGTTTCAGCTAAAAAATTTATGCTGATCCTTTCTAAAAGAGCGATCCCAACCAAGTAGAATAAACAAAACAATTGTTTAAGCTGTAGCTTATTGAGGAACTAAATAGAAGTGTCCAAATTAATCCCCTGGCTTAAAGAGCGCACAACTAAAATTAGTGATTCTGCGCTAGGGGAAAAAGTACGCGCTAAAAAACTAGCTTTGGTAGAGAAAATCAAAAATTTACCACTGATAGCCTATGCCAAAATCCCCACTGGCAAACCTTTATATCGTTACTATTGGTTTTGGCTGCTAGTTTTAGCTAGTGGAGGAAGCGTTGCTTGGATGGTGTTTTGGTCAAGTATTGAACGCAGTTTACCCGAAGCGACAGAACTTTACACTTTTATCCGCGATGATACCTTAACTATTACTGCTGGCGATGGTAGTATTTTGCAACAACAAGGGCCGGCGACTAGAGAACAGTTAAAACTTAGCCAAATACCTAAGCCACTGGTACAAGCTTTTATTGCGTCAGAAGATCGCCGATTTTACAATCATCATGGTGTAGATTATCAAGGCATTGTCAGGGCGTTTGTAAATAATATGCGATCGCGTAATTTGGGCGAAGGTGGAAGCACAATTACTCAGCAGTTGGCACGAATTTTGTTTTTAAATCAAGAACGCACATTAGGGCGCAAGTTTAGAGAAATCAGTTTATCCCAAAAAATCGAGCAAAAATTAACCAAAGAGCAAATTTTAGAACGTTACTTAAATTTGGTGTATTTGGGATCGGGTGCGTACGGTGTCGCCGATGCTTCTTGGGTATATTTCAGCAAACCTGTAGATAAATTAACTCTTGCAGAAATGGCAACTATTGCCGGGTTAGCCCCCGCACCTAGCCTTTATTCTCCAGTTGTGAACCCAACGGCGGCTAGGCGGCGGCGCGATTTAGTATTGCAGAGAATGCAGGAAGATGGGGTAATTACGCCTCAAATTGCCAAAACTGCTATAAGTACGCTCACAACACTTAAACCAAGTTTGCCCAAACGACTCCAAGTAGAAGCACCTTACTTTACTACCTATATTCAGCAAGAGTTACTTAAATATATTTCCCCAGAACGGATAGAAGCTGGAGGTTTAACCGTCGAAACTACTTTAAACCCCCAATGGCAAAAAGCCGCAGAAACGGCGGTAAAAAACACGGTAGCTCAAAATGGACGTTGGCAGCACTTTGAGGAAGCTTCCTTAGTTAGTATTGACCCCCGCAGTGGCGAAATTAAGGCAATGGTAGGAGGCAAAAATTTTCAGGTCAATCAGTTTAATCGCGTAACTCAAGCCCAACGCCAGCCCGGATCTACTTTTAAGGGCTTTGTCTACGCTGCGGCGATCGCCTCTGGGATGTCTCCTAACAAATCTTACATCGACGCACCTTTTATAGTAGAAGACTACGAACCCTTAAATTACGATCGCACTTACCGAGGTTGGATGACTGCAAGTAGCGCGCTAATTTCCTCAATTAATACAATCGCTGTCAAGGTTTTAATTGATGTCGGTTTTGAACCAACTATTAAACTTGCCCACAATATGGGCATCAAATCAGAACTTAAGCCTACTTATTCTTTAGCTTTAGGTTCTAACGAAGTAAATTTACTCGAACTAACCAGCGCCTACGGGACTTTGGCAACTCAAGGGACGCACATTGAAACTCACGGGATTCGCCGGATTTTAAATCGTGGTGGCGAGGTTATTTATCGCTCAAAGTACCAGTCTAAACAGGTGCTAGACCCTGGTAGTGCGGCAATTATGACCTGGATGCTCAAAAGCGTCGTCCAGTCGGGTACAGGTCGCGCCGCACAGTTAAATCGCCCGGTGGCTGGAAAAACTGGCACTTCCGACGAAGCCCGCGACTTGTGGTTTATTGGCTATATTCCCCAAGTTGTAACGGGGGTGTGGTTGGGTAATGATAATAACGATCCTACCTGGGGTAGCAGCAGTACGGCGGCTTACACTTGGCATCAATTTATGGCGCAGGCGGTGCAAAAAATGCCTGTAGTAGCATTTCCCTCAAGACCAAAGTTAGAAGGGCGCATTGGTAGTATTAAGGCGCAAAAACTCAAACCCAAACGAGTTATTTTAGGGCGTATTCGTCCCAAACGTCTCCAAGAGCAAGGAGAACAAAATAGTTTACAAGCAATTCCTGAATCTAATCGGCAACGAAGACGGGGAGTTTCAAGGCGTTATGATGAGCAAAAACCAGAAACTACAGTGCGGCGTAATCGTCGCTATAAAAGCTTTCCCCCAACTAATAATTCCTCCCCCAGGCGACTGCGGAAGAATCAAGAATCGGTCACACCATCAAGGGCGCGATCGCAACCTAAAGTTAGGTCTAGGTCTACTCCCCAAAATGCACCCCCAAGGTCTACATTTACGCCCCAAACACCAACCAAATCTTGGCGAGAGCGGCTTAAACCTGTAGAACGTCCGCCTAACAACCCCCCGGCGACCGCACCCCAAACAGACCCTACTCCCGGCTTCGGTAGCGATGGTTAAAATTGGTTTTAGCTATTCCCTTCATCCTTGGGGGAGATAGTAAAATAACACAGATTTTTGTATGCTCTTAACATCAGTAATTGCCTAATATTAGGAGCATAAAATGATTAATTTATTAATGCAAACCGCCGCCCAAGCCCCAGAAAACGGCCCTCATTTTCCCTTATCTTTCACTTTAGTATATGTAGTTGGATTTATTGCGGCAGTATCTATTGGTTCTGTTGCTTGGTATAACTCTAAGCGTCCTGTAGGTTGGGAAGATAAAGATCGTCCTGATGTTGTCCCAGAAGTCACAAAAGAAGAAACTCCCGGTATTGGCGAACCAAAAGCTTAAAAAAGTTACTTAATTGCTATTTTTGACCCTCAACCCAACGGCGGTAAAGCTTTTGAATTTCTTTCATTACTGCATTATGGGCGGGTTGAGGTTCATGATTTGCTGGATCTAATGCTTGCAATTGAGTCAACAATTTTGCTTCTTCGGTATCTACATCGCTATCGCTATAAATTAAACCGCTAATAGCTTCAAGTAGGTTTTGATAGTCTGCGGTACTTGGGGAGTTGCCTAAATACTCCTGCACCCATTGGTAACATTCTGCTGTCTCTATTTGCCGCAAACCTTGCAGTAAAGGATAGATTTCTGGGTCTTGGGCTACGCCTTTTTCTTGGGCTATTCGGTTTAAATAGGTGCGTTCTTCGGGCTGAATTTTGCCGTCCAGCCAAGCAGATCCAATTAAAATTTTGACTAACTGTTTGACATTATTTAACATTGTTTTTCTCTGATAGTTTTAGTAATTTACAGGCTTTTTTTTAGTCGCACCATAAAAAAGCCATCCATCAAATCTTGATATGGTAAAACTTTAATCCAACTAGGGGATTTTGCAAAGGTAAAACAAGGCGAATCGGGTTCTGGTGGTTCAATTTGCCAATCAGGATTTCGCTCTAAAAAATTCTCAACTATGCTTTCGTTTTCTTGGGGGTGCAAAGTGCAGGTAGAATAAACCATTATGCCGCCCGGTTTGACAAATAACGCCCCTTGAGAAATTAACTCTGATTGCAGTAATGAAAGTTCTTGGATAGTTGCGGGAGTTTGTCGCCAACGAGCATCAGCGTGACGGTTTAAGGTTCCCAAACCAGAGCAAGGAACGTCAAGTAACAGGCGATCGCATTTATCTATAAACTGCTCAAAATGGCGGCTATCTCCTACTTGAATTTGAATTGATTTTAGTTGCAAGCGTTTAGTATTTTGTTGGAGTTTACGCAACCTAGAAGCTGTGCGATCACAAGCCCAAATTGTCCCCTTATCTCCCATTAATTCGGCAATATGGGTAGTTTTCCCTCCTGGTGCTGCACACGCATCGATAATGAATTCCCCAGCTTTAGGAGCGAGTAAATGGCTAACCAATTGAGCGCTACTATCTTGCACTGTCCACCAACCATCGTTAAAACCCGGTAAGTTTTGAATTGCTCCGGTACTCCCATTTATCCTTAAAGCTTGAGGCAAATAAGGGACGCGACTTACATCAATGTCCGCCGATTGTAAGGCGGTTTCGACTTTTTCAATAGAACTAAGGAGCGGATTTACTCGTAAATCGAGCTTAGGTGGTTGGTTTAGCCACTGGCAAAGTTGTTCTGTAGCTGTAAAGCCAAATTGTTCTAACCAAACTTCAATTATCCAATCTGGGTAACTGTGCAGAATGCCTAATTTTTCCCTAGGATTATCTGGTAACTTAAGCGGATCGATTCCGGTATCAACGATGCGGAGGTATTGGCGCAACACACCATTTACAAAACCTGTAAGTCCTGAAAGTCCGTTTTTTTTAGCTAATTCTACAGTAGTATTAACCGCCGCCGATGGGGGGATATGGCTCAAGTATCGCAGTTGATACAAGCCTAAATGCAGAATTGACCGCAAAAGTGGGGGTTGTTTATCGGCTTTTTTGCTAGCTAATTGGTCAATTAGAGTATCAAGCGATCGCATTCTTCGGACGCTACCGTAGACAAGTTCCGTTGCTAAACCGCGACTCCTTAGGTCTAGGTGATTTTTACTCAATACCCGCTCTAAGGCGACATCAGCATAGGCTCCTTTGTGAACGGCACTTAGAGCAATAAGAGCATCTTGACGAGAATCTTCCATAGTTATAGTTTAGGTTTTGCATTGCAAAAAAAAGCCTCCGGTTAGGGAGGCTTTAAAGTTTTTAAATAATACAGGTTTTAGCCAACTAGATTTTTTACGGCTAAGATTCCGGCGATCGCACTTGCAACTAATGATGTCAGTGCGGTACTAAATAACCACCAAGCTGCACCAGAGGCGGCTTTTTTAGTTTCGTCTGCTTGCTTAAGCGCTTGCTGCTTGATTGCGTCTAGACGTTTTTGCGTTTCTTTTTGAATGCGCTCGCCTTGTTGCAATACTTTGTCTCTAGTTCCTTCAACTTGAGCGATGATCCGATTAGCATCGGCTTCGGAAATGTCTTCGCGGGAACTAAGGACAGCTACTAAGGTTTCGCGGTCAAACTGACCTAGGCGATCGCGCAAGGCGCTAAATCCGGCTTGGGGATCGTCAAATACTTTGCTGAAGTCTTGCTGCAAACCTTCGTAATTTAACTCAGGGCGTTCTAAACCATTTAGGTAATTACGGATATTACCCAATACTCCATCAACGGCGGAAG
Organism: Tatlockia sp.; assembly: GCA_013698215.1. Lineage (GTDB taxonomy): Bacteria > Cyanobacteriota > Cyanobacteriia > Cyanobacteriales > Chroococcidiopsidaceae > Aliterella. The sequence continues at coordinate 6,984 of JACCVJ010000012.1, forward strand.
TTACAGTTTGCTGGATTTTTTGCGCTTGTTCCACAATAGAGTTGCGGACTGATTCTACTTGGTCGGCGATCCGGTTTGCTTCTTCCTCGCTAATATCTTCCCGTTGGGATAGTAACGATACTAGAGTAGAACGATCAAACTTAGATAAGCGATCGCCTATGCTTCCCAAACCAGAGCGCGGATCGTTGAGCAGTAGTTGCAAATCGCGTTTAATGTCGTCTGGGTTTAGTTCTTCTTTGTTAGTATTTCGCAAATAGCTTTCAAGGGTTGCTTCAAAATCTACAACCTTTTGAGTGGCGCGACTTGCTAAACGTCTAGGTGCTTTAACAATGCTGCTAATTCCCGATTGCAATTGGTCAATTGCTTTATTAACTTGCTCCTCGCTCAAGTCTTCACGTTGGCTAAGGAGTTTTACCAAGGTTTCTCTATCTACCTGCGATAGTCTTTCGCGTAGTGCGGAGGCTCCTTGCTTTGGATCTTCAAGCAATTTACTTAGATCTTGCTTAATTCCTTCTGGATCAAGTTCTTCTAAGTTGGTATTGCGAAGATATTCAGCAATTTTTGTAGTAGTTTGTTCGTACTGTTCTTGAGCCGCTCCTGCTAGTTTTTGTGGTGCTTGCAAGATATTACTGCGGACTGATTCTATTTGATCGAGAGTTTGGTTAATTTGCTCCTCGCTCAAGTCTTGGCGCTGAGCGAGAAGTTGCACTAAAGTATCGCGGTCAAACTGTCCCAATCTTTCCCCAAGTACGCTAAGTCCAGCTTGCGGATCGGCGAAAAGGGTTTGAAAATCGCGCTTGATACCTTCGGGGTTTAGTTCTTCTTTACCTGTTTTGCTCAGATATTCTTCAACTTTAGTCCGTAGCTCTGTAGCTTTTGTTTTAGCTTGCTCTTGAACTTCTTTAGCTTTATTGACAACACCATCACGGGAGGTTTCTAGCTGTCCAATGATCCCTTCTGCTTCCTCAGTGCTGATATCTTGACGCTGACCGAGGAGTTTGACAAAAGTATCGCGGTCAAATTGTCCCAATCTTTCGCGCAACGCCTCAAATCCTGCTTGCGGATCTTCTAATAGTTTCTGGAAGTTCTGTTTAATCCCTTCAGGACTTAGTTCTTCTTTACCTGTTTTGCTGAGATATTCTTCTACAGAAGCGCGGATATCTTTTTTTTCTCCTTGGGGTGCATTTTGCAAACTACCCAAAACTTCAGTGCGAATGCTCTCTAGTTGTTCAGCTACTTCAGAAATTTTTGCAGGTAACAAGTCGCCACGAGAGGTTAATTGTTGAGTAAAATACTCTTTATCTATTTGCTCTAAATGTCTTTTTACCGTTGCTGGGTCGGCTTCTGGGTCATAGATGACATCTTTAAACTCACTTTTAATTGTCTCGCGGTTTAAATGCCAAGCATAAGAATCTTGCAAGTAATGATCTACATCGGCTTTGATAGTGTTGAAACCTAGTTTAGGTGCTTTTTCAGCTACCGCAGTACCAACTTTACTAACTTGTTCCGTCGCTTTACCTGTCAACTGCTGTAATTGACCGGAAATTTTTTCTATATCTAAATCGGACAAATCTGTTCTTTTTAGAACTGTTCCCAGCAATGAACTTGCTCCTAGTTGCAAGGCTTGGCTGATCATTCCGCCGCTTTTTTGTCCGTTACTTTGACCACCTGTGACCAACTTCTGGAGTTGTCCGGCTAAATCAGCAGAAGTCAATTCTTCGGGAGTCGCAGACTGTAAAAAGTTCTGAATCTGTGTTTGCGTATCTTGTTGTGGCTGACCAACTACATTTTTCCAAGCACCTTCTAGTTGATCGACAACTTTACTAATATCCTGCTTTGAAAAGTCTGTACGGCTGCTAACTAAATCTACTAGCGTTTGACGATTAATATTTAAGCCTTCATTTCCTGCTAGACTTTTCAAATCTGAGCTACCGAGGATTTTCTCAAATTGGCTGCCAATCTCCTCTACATTTAGCTTAGGTAATTGCAGATTGCTTAAAGAACTTTGCAAGGTATCGCGGATGCTGTTTGGATCTAGTCCAGAAGTCAATTCGCGGCGGACTGCGGCGGTGACGGATTCGGCTGTTGAAACTAATTGTGATGAAGCAGCGCTTGCACCTATAGCAGTGGCGGCGGTTCCCATCAATCCTTGAAAACCTGATGTAGCCGTAGTTACAACCGATCCAATTAACGAACCTACCGTAGTTGAACCTACCCAAACTAGCAACGAAAAGTAAGTAGACCAAATAACAATAGCTGTAATTGCGCCTAAAACGGCACTACTAACTAAGCTAAGTTTGACTGCTAAAAAACAGGCAATAAATAAGGCAATGCTAACGGTAATTAGAGTCCAAAGACCTACAGCCGTTTCTATTTTGCGAATAGTGCTACCCAAACTTTCCGATTCATCAGAATTAGATGAATTAGATGATCCTCCTAGAGTTGAAATGCCAAAGGCAACAGAGAAATTGGTTAATAGTAGTTGGAAGGCAAAAGCCATTAAGACCCCGGCAATCAATGCTACTAAAAACTGCGGTGCTGAAAATAAAGCTACAGTCTGGGGTATAGTGCTTACTTGCGTTTCCACAACTCTCGTTACTCCCAAGTATTGGCTATATAACGGAGTAATTGTACTCAAATCCATGCCTTTCCTTCTTTGTTAAATTAAAGCAATTAGTTCTTAGTACACAAAAATTTGCACACTAATTGTTTGGTGTTTATAAAATGGTTTTATAAACGTCAATTGCTAACTACTGTTTGGCTACTTATATGTAGATCCATCTCTTATATATATCGTTGGCTCTTTTCCCTAACTCCCTCTAAAGTCGGAATAGAGGAAGTTTGTTTGTATAATTTTGTAAATAAGAAAATGTTTGATAGGTTAAAGTTTAGGGAGGCAATTGTTCTGAAGCAAGCAATCAAGAGAGGCGATCGCTAAATTTTCCCACAAAATCAGCGTTGCAGGCTTAATTTGAGCAAGTTTGTTTTGAAAGCAAGTACACCCACCGCTTTTTCACTTATAAGGTGTATTTATCTATTGACGCTTGAGGCTTTTAGCAAGATTTATAGCTTCAGTTTCCGTTAATGGGGGTAACAAACTGATTTCGATAATTCAATAAGTCTAACAGATAGCATAAAACAATCCCTCCTAAACATAGAAGGGATTGTTTTTAAAAATTCTATTTTAGCTTACTTGCTAATATCATTTAAAGCTTTTTGAGGAGCTTTAACTATATCTTCTGCTGCTTCAATCAATTGCTCTCCAGCTTTTTTTGTACCTGGATCAATTGGTTCGTCAAGATTGAGTTTCTCTTTTATATTTTCAAATATATTTTTACCTTTAGCTTCGGCGGCTCTATTTTTAATGTTTATTCCTTCGTCTTGGAGCAGTTGTGCAGATTTTTCGGCGTTATCTTTGATTCTATCTACTTTAACTTCTCCGTCACTTTTACCCTCTACTTGGTACTGAGTTGCTTCGGGCGTTACGGCTTCTGCTTGAGCTTGTAATTGATTGCCGTGAATGTCAAAGGCACTACCAATTAAAAAAGTTAACCCTACCAGAAACACTGTTATAATCTGCTTTATTTTAATGCTTTGCAGCCAAGAAGTTACACGCTTCATATTAAATATTCCTACCATGCTTTAATTGATTGAACGAGCTTGATCGCAGATTAAACGCTGCAATCATTGCATCATAATTCTTTAACGTTTGGCTATTCTTCGCATCAGTCTAACGATATATAATTGGTTAAAACTAACAAATTTTCTTGTTAGTAAACATTTACTAATGCTCAAATAAGTCTTTGAATTGCAACAAGTCTAAGCTCACCATAGTTGGCAGAGCTTCAAAGCATTTGTTGGCAAGCTCTAATCTTTCTTCGCGTTCAAGCATGGCGATTAATTTTTGTCTAGCACTTAGGAGATAACGCACATCATTAGAAGCATAATTTAGTTGCTTATCTGATAAGTTTGCCGCATTTCCCCAATCAGAACTTTGAGCGCTTTTATCTAATTCTACGTTTTCTAATTCTTGAATTAAATCTTTTAATCCGTGTCGATTAGTGTAAGTTCTAGCTAATTTACTAGCAATTTTTGTACAAAATACGGGCGTTACTAGAATATGCAAATATTGGCGTAAAGTTGCTAAATCGAACCGGGCAAAGTGAAAAACTTTAACAACATTAATACTTTCTAGTAATTGTTTTAAATTGGGGGCATCGGCTTGATTTTTGGCAATGCGGACTACCGTTACTATACCTTGAGCATCGCATATTTGTACTAAACATAGGCGATCGCGCGTGGGCAATAACCCCATAGTTTCGGAATCTATTGCAACAGCTTCAGAGTTTAAATACTGCAATAGTGTATTGTCGCTAAGATCGCGATCGCATACTTGAAAATCTGGTAGTTGCATTGTATTAGCGGCGGTTGATAAATAGTTGAGTAAAATAGTATTCATTCTTGGCATTTTTGACAATGCCGACACCCGTTAAGTTATATTGACCTTCAATATTGACTCTATGACCATCACTTTTAATCCAACCATCAACAGCTTGCTCGGCGGGGTTAGAATAACCTTGGTTGAAAGCAACATTTTCCGCCGCCGCCTGGTAGGGAATTTGGCGACGAATAACAGAAACGCGCTGCTCAAATCCATTATGGCTAAAAGGTACTTTACCACTTGCCATATTTTGACTGTGAATTTTTGCTTGGGCGCTAATGCGAGAATCAAGGGTTAAAGGCGGCAACTTGCGCGACTGACGATATTGATTAATTTGTTGATGAATAGATTTTTCCATAGCTGAATGGGGTTTTACTGGGGAAGCGGCGATAGTTTCCGGTGGTGGTAAGCTGATGTCTGCATTTAAAGGAATATCGCAGCTAGAGAGAGTAAGCATAGTAAATAACATTGCTGGCAAAAGTTTTCGCATTATTAATTAGTTTCGGAACCTTGAGCAACAGTAAAAATAAGTATTAGAAGATGTTTGGGCATAGTTTTAATTATAAATGGTGGCGCTGCTGCTCTGGCGTTCTGGCGGCGATGGAGCTTGCACAAGTTAGTATAGATAGGCTAATCGGCTTAATTATTTTTATGGCATCACCTAATCGCAATTCTGACTCGACTAAATCTAGTCAAACCCGTTTTGTTTATCAAGAGTTTGGCGATAATAATCCAGCTTTAGCAAGGGGTGTTCCCGATTTACCAGCTTCAGAGCAAGATGTCAGAATCCAAGCTTCCCGCAAAGGACGTAAAGGCAAAACTGTTACTGTAATTACTGGTTTTAAAGCTAAAAATGAAACTTT
>JACCVJ010000015.1 GCA_013698215.1 Tatlockia sp.
TCTTTACTACAGCCTGTTTAGCTTCAATTTCGAGAAATAATTAAATAAATCAAGCCCACCACCTTTAATTGTAATTCCGTCTTAATAATTTGATATATAATTCCTAATATTTATGACAATAAATGTACCTCAAGTAACAGCTACAATTAACGTTTTAAAGCAGCCGACACGCGGAGAATGGGTAGAACAAGCGATCGCCAACTTGGACGTTATATTGCTCGATCATTCCCACTGCGAACGCAAGGCGGCGGGTGTAGCAATAAACTTGATGTTTCGCTACCCCTCCAATACGCTACTCGTCCGCAAACTGACAGCAATCGCCCGTGAGGAGTTAGAACACTTCGATCAAGTCAACCAATGGCTAGAAAAACGAGGTATTCCTTTAGGTAATCTTTCCTCACCGCCCTACGCAGCTAAGTTAAAAACCCAAATTCGCCATCAAGAAAGTAATCGCTTATTAGACTCGTTATTAGTTTCTGGTTTAATAGAAGCCCGTAGTCACGAGCGATTGGGGTTATTAGCTGAATATTTGCCCCAGCCGGAACTTGCTCAATTTTATCGCAGTTTAATGGCATCAGAGGCCCGTCATTACGGTATCTACTGGCTGTTAGCCGACACCTATTTTGATAATAAAATTGTCAGCCACCGACGGGAAGAATTAGCCGTTTTTGAAAGTGAAATTTTAGCAACGCCCCATTTTGAACCAAGGATTCATAGTTAAAATGGTTCAATCTCAATACCAAGACTTTGTAATTCGAGATTGGCAAGCGCCCGGTAACGGGCTTCTCGTTATATCTCAAATCTTTAAGTATTCTCCCCCTTTTAAAGGGGAAGTCAAAAAGCGGTGTAGCTGAACCTGACCGCTTTGTTGACGTGGGCTGGGGGATCTCCTCAGAGCGTTAAAAAGCATCCTGCAACTCGTAGAAGTCTGGGGAAATGTAATCTTTGCGCAAGGGCCAACCAACCCAATCTTCCGGCATCAAAATCCGCTTTAAATTCGGGTGTCCTTCGTAGACAATCCCTAACATATCAAAGGTTTCGCGCTCTTGAAAATCGGCAGTTTTCCAAATCCAGTATACTGAAGGCACTTTAGGATCGTTACGGGGTAAAAATACTTTAACCCGCACTTCTTCCGGGCGATCGGCATTGTCACTAACTTTAATTAAATGATAGACGCTAACCAAATCTTGCCCAGCACCTAAATCGTAGCCGCACTGAAATTGTAGATAGTTAAATCCGTAAGCGTAAAGCGCCGTAGCCACCGGGAGCAAGTATTCACGGTTAACTTTAATAATTTCTGTCCCACTGCGATCGCGCTCTATCGCTTCATGAGCAAAACCATTTTTGGTTAGCCACTGAGATGTTTTTCCAGCTTCTACTAACTGAGATGCTTCTGGCGTGATCTCTTGAGTTTGTTCGGGTGTCGATTCCTCCGCCACTTTTATGCCTGCTCCAATTCTATTTGCTGTAAAGCTGGTGCTACAGGCATTCCCATTCCTTCAGTCAATTCTTTAGGTGCATTAGTGCGGGTTTCTGACTGCAAATACTTGCCTGTCAAGACTGAATCTACTATTTTCATATTGTGGGTAGTGCTGTAATAGCGGTGAATTTGCTGAATTTGACCGCGCTCTTGAATAGAATTATTGCTAATTTTTTTCCGCAATTTGATAATTGCATCAATAATTGCTTCAGGGCGAGGCGGACAACCAGGTAAATAAACATCTACAGGAATTAGCTTATCTACCCCTCTAACTGCTGTAGATGAATCGACGCTAAACATTCCCCCAGTAATTGTGCAAGCACCCATAGCAATCACATATTTGGGATCGGGCATTTGCTCGTAAAGCCTCACCAATTGGGGAGCCATCTTCATTGTGATCGTTCCCGCAGTGATGATTAGATCGGCTTGCCGGGGGCTTGAACGCGGAATTAGACCAAAACGGTCAAAATCAAACCGCGAACCGATTAGTGCCGCAAATTCAATAAAGCAACAGGCTGTACCAAATAGCAAAGGCCATAAACTCGAAAGTTTTGACCAATTGTACAGGTCATCTACCGTTGTGAGAATGACATTTTCTGAGAGGTCTTGAGTAACGGTCGAGCGATCGATGGGGTTAATAATTCGCTCTTGCTGCTCGCTAGTATTCGGTGTCTTATTAGTATTCAAGACCATTCTAAAGCTCCTTTACGCCAAGCATAAACCAGGGCAATTACCAGAATTGCAATAAAAATCAAAGCTTCTACAAATGCCAAAAGTCCTAGGCGGCTAAAAGCCACAGCCCAAGGATAAAGAAACACGGTTTCCACGTCAAAAACGACAAAAACCAGCGCAAACATATAGTAGCGGATGTTGAACTGAATCCAAGCGCCGCCAAAAGGTTCCATCCCCGACTCGTAAGTAGTACGTCTTTCTGGACTGCGACCACTGGGGCGGAGCAGTTTGGACGCGGAGAGAGCTAGGGCGGGAACCAGGCTACAGACTAGGATGAAGCCTAGTAAATATTCATAACCACTGAGGACAAACACTTATAATTACCGCTCTATTTTGTAAATATTTTTGTTACTTACTTGTACCAGTATATCGAGATAGTTGTCACCACTGCCGCAAAAACCAGTATTTAGTTAGCTTGTGGTGACTATAGAAAAAGATAATCTTTGCAAAAGACAGAAAAAAGGAGGTTTTAATATTTTCCCCCTTTAACCGGGAATCTGGGCGATCGCCTATCCACCAAAAACTTTTAGACTTAGCCGCAAAATTATCAATTGATTTATAGGAAAAGCTGCGCCCTATGTCATAATTTTTAACAGAGATTTAAGAAACTGGTCTATAATTTACCATCTAAGCCATGAGCGACCCTGCTGTTGAAATAGTGCTAGACCGCTACGAATGCCGTGCCTGTGGCTACGTTTACGAACCCGATAAGGGGGACAGCAAGCACCCTATCGATCCCGGTACTCCTTTTACTGAACTGCCTCAAGCTTGGCGATGTCCGGTGTGTGGGGTAAGAACTTCTCAGTTTGAGAATATTGGCCCCTCTGGTACAGCGTCAGGTTTCACAGAAAATTTAAGCTTTGGGTTGGGTGTAAATAAATTAACGCCAGCACAAAAAAACTTACTGATTTTTGGCGGCTTGGCTTTGGGCGTATTATTTTTTCTCAGTTTATACGGGTTACAATAACTACGCAATAATTAAGTAAAGTGACTATTTTACTTAGATATAGGCGATCGCACACTGCAATTAATTTTTCAATAAACCTGACAAATACTAATGCTTTCACTTTTCTCTTTTGGTCAACGAGTTGTTGTACTTTTAGCAGTTGTCGTACTGTGTATCGGTTGTAGTAGTGTAGCGACTCTCGATCGCAACCCCTGGCAAGTGCTTAACGTACCCTCGGAAGCTAATTTTCAAGATATCACTTTTACAAACGACTCCCTGCACGGCTGGCTCGTTGGTAGCAAGTCCACAATTTTAGAAACCCACGACGGCGGCGACTCTTGGCAACAAGTTAGCTTAGACTTGGACGAAAAAAATAACCTATTTACTTCTGTAAGTTTTGATGGCGACGAAGGCTGGATTGCTGGAGAGCCTTCTATACTGCTTCACACCACCGATAAAGGCGAATCGTGGTCGCGGATTCCTTTAAGCGAAAAGCTACCCGGAAAGCCCGATACAGTTATTGCTTTGGGTGCAAATTCCGCAGAAATGACTACCGATGTCGGCGCTATCTATCGGACAACCGATGGCGGCAAAAATTGGAAAGCAATGGTACAAGAAGCGGTTGGCGTATTGCGGAATATCGATCGCTCTGATGATGGGAAATATCTAGCAGTCTCAGCCAAAGGCAACTTTTACTCTACTTGGGAACCCGGTCAAGAGGCTTGGCAAGGTCACAACCGCAATAGCTCCCGGCGCGTTCAAAATATGGGTTTTGGCAAAGATGGGCGGTTGTGGATGTTAGCAAGGGGCGGTCAAATTCAATTTAGTCAGCCAAATACCCTAGATGAATGGGATAAGGCTCAATATCCAGAATTCTCTACTAGCTGGGGATTAATTGATTTGGCTTACCGGACACCGGAGGAAATCTGGCTGTCTGGTGGTAGCGGTAATTTGCTTTGTAGTTTTGATGGTGGCAAAACTTGGCTTAAAGACCGCGAAATTGAAAATGTACCGTCTAATTTGTACAAAATAGTTTTTGTCAAACCCGATCAAGGATTTATTATTGGTCAGCGTGGCGTTTTGCTGAAGTATCAACCCTCCGTTGAAGCGGCGGCTTAAAATTTGATTTTATAGGTATATATTCTGATAAAAAAAGATGCCGTAACTCCTAGGTTTTGAGGTGAGTTTCGTAGGATAATAGTTGTATCAGGCTAGAAAAAATTAGCTTCTAATGTAAAAGTATTACTTTATTATTTAGGGAAGTAATACCCAGCAATATTTGTTGAAAAGGAGAAACTTAAATGTCAGGAGTTACCGGAGAGCGTCCATTTGGGGACATCATTACTAGCGTTCGTTACTGGGTGATTCACAGTATCACCATTCCAGCATTGTTTGTTGCTGGCTGGTTGTTCATCCAAACAGGTCTAGCTTACGATGCTTTTGGTACGCCAAGACCAAACGAATATTATACGCAAGGACGGCAAGAATTGCCCATCGTGCGCGATCGCTACCAAGCTAAACAACAAATCGACAAATTCATCGGTAAGTAATTTAACATGACCAACACTAATCAACCAATTCAATACCCAATTTTTACAGTTCGCTGGATAGCCGTTCACACTCTTGCTGTACCGTCAGTATTTTTCTTGGGTGCGATCGCTGCTATGCAATTTATTCAACGATAGGAGAAACTAATGCCAGATAGATTACCGAATCCTAATAGGCAACCTGTTGAACTAAACCGCACTTCGCTGTTTTTAGGCTTATTACTTGTTTTCGTGCTTGGTATCCTGTTTTCTAGTTATTTCTTTAACTAAAAATCAGGCTACGGTTTAGTTATTAACAGAGGATAGAATTATGAACGCAAGCGGTAAAATTCCTTTATGGGTAGTAGCTACTATTGCCGGACTAGGTGTAATTGTAGTTGTAGGAACCTTCTTTTATGGTTCTTATACTCACATGGGTTCATCTTTGTAATTAACGAGTTAGACGTTGATTAACTAAGAGCAATAAATATTAAAAAACCGCCAATGTTGAAAAAGGCGGTTTTTTAATCTTCCTAGGTGGCTTAGTTATTTACTGTATCTTCGCGCTCAACATACAAGAACATAAATACTAAACCTATAGCCGGAAAAACTAAGCAAGTTAAGGGAACTAAAAGCGATGGTAAGTAAGAAGCTGAAAATAACATCCGTTAAATCTCCAATATCGATAAAACAATTATTGAACTTGACTGTACTGCAAATTGTCATCAATTACTCAATTTATCAAGATTTTTAACAAAGTCGCTAATTATCTTCCCCGACTGCCAACATTTATCTATCTAAAAGTAGAAGTCATTTTAAGAAAATGTACTCAATTTTTCTTAATCGCATAGCAAAATCGACCAATACTAGCTTTATTTACAGTAATTAATTCTGTGGTGAGAGATTTTAAGCCTTGGAAAAAGGGTAATAAATTATTAGTTTTTGCGCCATCAAAACTTGATTCGTTGGAGTTCCATTTCTCCCACCATCCCCAGGTTTTTAAGTCTTGGGGGAGAACATCTACAGTAAATAAATAAACTCCTGGATCGATATCATTAGAATTAATTTTAGTTACAAAACTGACATTATTTTTATCGATTTTCCATTCGTTTAGTTGCAGTGCTTTCGAGCTATTTAATGGTTGAAAGCCTTTGGTTGTGGGGTCAAAAGATTGAGCAATCGAACTAATAGCAACCGCCGCAGTTTCAATGGGTAATGTATAAGGTAAGGGATTGTAGGGCGCTTGATAATTTATACTATAATTATCGTCAGTATTTTTATTTATATTAATAATTTCAATTGGTTGCTCGTTTACTTTCACTAATACTTTACCGTCATTAATAGTTTTTAACAGCCGGATTCCCTTCGGTAAGTCTGGTAAGTTTTCCCTTTGAAAAGTAGAGACTTGACGGACGATTTGCGGGTAAAAGATTGTAAATTGCTCGTCTTTAATTAAACTACCGCTAGTTTTTTTGATTTCATCAAAATAGTTAGAAATATTACCGTAGCTACCTAGTACAAGCACGTAGAAAGGTCTAAATTGCTCAATTTTTTTGCCTTGAGTGTTGTAGGGAAATTGAATATTTTTGATGCCTACATCGTAAATTATGCCATCAAATTCGCTTCTAATAGCTAAAATTCCGACAGCGTAACCTTTTTGTAGATAATCTTCTTTCAGCTTTTTTAAAACTAAATTAGTATCCGAGTTTTTTTGATACAAGTCCGTAACTATAATAGAAATTCGATCTTTAGCAGCAGGGGTAATAGCTGATTCAATTTGACTTACTCTAAATACCGGATTTTCTCCCTGATAAAATTCTGGTAATTTTGCTTGCAAGTAAGTCTGTCTATCGATTTGTTGCTTGGCTGTACCGAAGCGGAAATACTGAACTATTGAGGTTTTCCAGGTAGTTGTAGAAACTCTATCTAGTAAGTCTAATGTTTGTGCGTAACGACTATTTGTAAAGTTTTTTGTAAATCCCTGCATTGACGGCGTACCATCAATTTGAATTAGGTGGTTACTGAGTCAGATTTTTGGTCAATTGGTGAGGTTTGGTTACTTAAGGGTACGCAATTGGGAATGACAGTTTTAGGTTTACAAGAAGTCATCAACAAGCTGGCTGCGATCGCAACTAGCCATCTGAGTTTAATCATGCTAATTTGTACCGTAAGATCCTAAAAATATACTTTAAACTTGAGATTTTTCTACTAAGTATTTAGACAATCGTTACCGGAGCATAGAATACTAAATTTTAACAGATGTCTTGGCTGTACCTATAGTTTGGGAGAGAAAATGGAAGCGTGGATATGGGATATTATTAGAATTGTTATTGTCAGTTTAATTGGTGCAGCAATCATGTTTTTATTGCAGCCTTGGCTGTATCAAAATGGCATTATTCCTTTAAATGATGTAGAGCCAGAAGCTTGGGTTGGAGATAATTATATTATTGGTGCAGTTACGGTATTTTCAGTTTCGATTATTGCTGTAATTTTCTGGTATGTAATAGCAGCAAAAGCAAAAGTTCAAAGTACTAAAGAAACCGCCTCAATGGCAATACTTTGGTGGGTATTTTTACTGTTGCCAATAATCAGTATTTTTGCAGCAATCTACTTTTTTAATCAGAGCAATGATGCACTATTATCTGTAACCGGGTTTTTTGTTTTTGATATCTTATTTTCATATTGGTTTTCCACAGCAATAAGTTCTCCATGCTCATTGATGTTTGTTGTCCCTGGAGCCTTTTTTCTGCGTAACTTATTTGGTTTAAGGTAATGACACTTTATATTATTGCAATTGGCGGAACAGGTGCAAGATGCGTTGAAGCAATCACTCAGTGCGCCGCCGCCGGGTTGTTTACAGAAGAACCGATTAAAGTTGTATTTGTAGATGCGGATGAGTCTAATGGTAACTTATCTCGTACTAGCGAAACAATCAAAACTTATCAAGAGTGTTACGAATTAACAAAAAACAATGCTCAAATTCCTTGGATGCAAACACCTATTGAATTACTGAGTTTTTGGTCGCCATTTAGTAATAGTACAAATAAAACTTTAGGTAGCTTTTTAAATTACAACAGTTATAAAAATAGTCATCCAGCTTTAGGTCATTTGTTTGATGTTTTATACACTAAAGATGAACGCGAAACTCCCTTAGATGTAGGGTTTAGAGGTAGACCTGCAATTGGTTCGGCAATTATTAGTCAAGTCAATTTTGATGAAACGGAACAAGAACCTTGGACAACATTAATAAAATTAATTCGCGCTGATTTGGGAACGGGGAAATCGGTACATATATTTTTATGTGGGTCAATTTTTGGGGGTACGGGAGCTTCTGGATTTCCGACAATTGGGCGGTTATTGGTAAATAAATTGAGTAGGTTAGAAGGACGCGACAGATTAAAAATTGGCGGATTATTAATGTTACCTTATTTTGCTTTTTTAGTGCCAAACGAGCAAGATAACAATAGCATTTATGCTCGCGCCGACCAATTTTTACTTAATACTGAATCTGCCTTGCGTTACTATGTAAATGAAGCGCAAAGTACCTTTGATGCTGTTTATATGCTAGGAAATCAAAATCCTAGTAATG
>JACCVJ010000023.1 GCA_013698215.1 Tatlockia sp.
AGAATTGCTCATAGCACGGCTAGAAAGATTAAAATATTAGCTTTGCAATAAGTATTAGCTCACAATTGCCACTTTTATGCCAGATATTTATGTTTCTTGGTCAGAATACCACCAAAAAATCGAGCAATTGGCAGTCAAAATTTATCAATCGAACTGGCAGTTTGACCAAATTATCTGTCTTGCTAAGGGGGGCTTGAGAGTAGGCGATATTCTTGCTCGGATTTACAATTTGCCCTTGGGAATTTTGGCAGCTTCCTCTTATACAGGCGAAGGTAAGCAAACAAGAGGAAGTTTGACGGTTGCCCAACACTTGACTATGACTAGCCGTGATTTGGGTTCTCACATTTTGTTAGTAGATGATTTAGTTGATTCAGGCGTAACAATTTCGCAGACAATTCCTTGGTTAAAACAAAATTACAGTTCGCAAATTCAAGAAATTCGCACAGGCGTACTTTGGTACAAAGCTTGTTCGGAGGTTGTCCCCGATTATTATGTAGACTATTTAGCAGATAATCCTTGGATTCATCAGCCCTTTGAACAATACGAACAAATGGATTTAGCTGAACTGACGTTGAAAACAGGCGCGTCTACTCTAAAAAATATTAACTAAATAGCCATAACCAAATTGGCAAAGTTACTAATAATCCCCCAGAACCCACCGCTAAAGCCCTGATGCTTAAATCGCAGTCGAGATTATATTCAGCTTGAGTTACAAACAGGCATTTACAGCCTCGCTAACCTCCACCGACTGGCATAAGTTGTCTTGTTGAAACAAAAAAAGTATTATCTTTATAGAATTCAATATTGTTAATTCCCTGCTGACTGAGGAAAGTCGCCTTGGGGGAAACACCACTAATGTAGTCGCAATATCTTTCTTATATCCTTACTTATTCAGGGTTACCGAAGATTTAAGATGAAGAATTGGCACAGAAAAGAGTTTGGCAAAATCTTTCTAATTGGATGAAAAAACACAATGATTGAACCTTCTATGCCATTGGTATCGGTAGTGATTCCTTTTTTTAACGCCGAAATATACCTCAAAGAAACAATTGAGAGTGTTCTTAATCAAGATTATACCGATTGGGAATTAATATTAATTGATGACGGGTCTTCAGACAGTAGCACTTCAATAGCAAAAGGATACGCAGACAAGTATTTGCATAAGATATTTTACGTGGAACATGAAGGACATATTAATAAGGCGGCGGCGGCTACTAGAAATCTGGGCGTTACTAAGGCTCGCGGGGAGATAGTCGCTCTTTTGGACGCTGACGACTTATGGTTACCGCAATACCTTCAGCAACAAATGGAAATACTTCAGGCTAATCCGTCAATATCTATGCTTTGCGAAACGTCTCGATACTGGTACAGCTGGAACAATCCGGCAGCAAAAGACATTGATATAGCTGTTGGGGCTGCATCCGAGCAATTGTATCCACCGCTTCAACTTGCTAGGGAATTGTATCCATTAGGGGTCGGTGCTGCTCCTTGCCCTTGTAGCATAATTATTAAAAAGTCAGTTATCGAAGCTATTAACGGGTTTGAAGAATCTTTTGTTGGTAAATATCAGGTATTTGAAGACCAGGCTTTTTTGATTAAGGTCTACTTACACGAACCAGTATATATATCTTCAAATTGCAATAATCTATACCGTCAACGTGCCGGCTCGGTAATGGATACAATGGCGACTCAAGGCTTGCACAATGAGGCGCATTACTTTTTTCTTCAGTGGCTTGATAATTACCTGAACGAAAAAAGATTGATGATGAGGTAGTGCATAAATTACTGAGAAAAGCTTTTCGTGCATACAATCATCCATTAGGAGATAGAGTAATTAAAAGTATTTCGTATAGGTGGAAGCTGCTGACTAAGCAGCTAACTTAGATCGTCGTTGAACTTATGTCAGCTAAATAACCATAACCAAATTGGCAAAGTTACTAATAATCCCCCAGAACCCACCGCTAAAGCCGTGACGCTTAAATCGCGGTCAAGATTGTAAACTTCAGCAATTACCAATGTTGCAAAAGCGGGAGGCATTGCCATCTGTAAAACGATCGCTAATTTTGTCGCCCCCGTTACCCCAAATAAAGATAAAACGCTCCCTAAAAGTAACGGCACTACTAGCATTTTGATACTTAAGCTAATAGAGGCTTTTGGTAAGCTACGCCAAGAATCTAGCTGACGCAAACGCATACCAATTAATATCAACGACAAAGCCACAATTACCCAACCAAAAGTCTTTAAAGTTGTTTCCGCAAGCGTCGGTAAAGGAACTTGTCGAAATAGTAAACCAGTGCCAAAACTCCATAAACTAGGATTAATAGCGATCGCTCTTAATAACTGCCATTGACTTTTCACTCCACCACCATAAGCCGCCGCTAATACAACTCCCAATCCATACGCGCCCAGGGTTGTACCTAGCAAGTCGTAAAACAACGCATAGCCAAAATACTGAACCCCCACAAACGCCAAAGTTACCGGATAGCCCAAATAACCCGTATTTCCTACCATTGCCGCTAAGATAAAACTACCTTGAGTAGGCTTACGCCAAGAATTTAGATCGGTTTTTTGAGAATGCCAATAAATCCACACCCACGCTAAACCCCCACCTAAAAAAATTGCCACCCAAGCAACAATTGGTGCAACCCAAATAGCTCCCGATAAATCTGCTTGACGCAAAAACGCCATAATGCTGAAAGGAACTCCTACCCAAAACAAAAATTGTCCTAAGTAGAGGGGAATAGTTGC
>JACCVJ010000046.1 GCA_013698215.1 Tatlockia sp.
CAGTTTATGCTATTTCATCCACTTATAAAAATATAGCCTCAAATCTCTCCTTTTACACATCTTTTCTAGTTTATTTACATTTTAGTCAGCTTTTACTAGAGTTATTAAGTCAATCGATAGTTTATAAGGTTTACCTTAGACAAGTGATTTTATAGCAACATAGAAACTTTACAATAAAATTTTTACTTACTGCTCTAAGCGTTTACATCCACTTTTCCTTGCCACTTAATTTCATAAGTTTGATAATTATACTTATAACTACCAAGAAATTAAATTGCTACAGGGTAGCTGTTTACAAGGGAAATTAGAGTTAAATATCAGCCTCAAAATATATCTATGGCTACAAAATTATTGGCTATTAGTTATTGCTGGCACTAAAAATAAAGGAGATGAGTTTAAAAAAGCTACCTAGAAGCACTTGCTTTGATAGCTTTAGTTTTACTAATAAGCTTGTACCAAGGGACGATCGCCAACAAGTAATACTGCTGAGAAAGAAGACTACAATTGTAGACTTGAAGCGAAAGCCAGTTATTAAACTTAAATATTTTGCTAAAGATAGTAGCTTTTTGCGGAAAATTTAGCGATAGAATTAACTGTAGGGGTGGATAGCAAGAAAGATACAATTAAAATAAGCAGCGATCGCACCCAATAATAGATTACCCTTCGTCCAAGCGGTAAAAATTATTTCCGCTCGTCAGCCAATAAAAATACTAATATTTTCCTGTAAAGATGCAAGTTATTTTTAAAATCCTCCGGCAATCTGGTAATGCTGCACCACAAGTTAAAAGTTACGAGTTAGAGGTTGAAGCTGGCAATACAATTTTAGATTGTCTTAATAAAATTAAGTGGGAGCAAGACGGCACTTTAGCCTTTCGGAAAAATTGCCGCAATACTATTTGTGGTAGTTGTGCGATGGGAATTAATGGGCGTTCGGCTTTAGCTTGCAAAGAAAATGTTGGCAGTGAAGTAAAGCAATTGTATGGTACAAACAACCTAACTAACGGGATTATCCCAGAACTAACTGTTGCACCAATGGGCAATATGCCTGTAATTAAAGACTTAGTAGTAGATATGAGTAGCTTCTGGAATCAATTAGAAGCTGTAAAACCCTACGTTAGTACCGATGCAAAGGTTCCTGAAAGAGAATTTTTGCAAACACCCCAGGAACGCTTAAAAATAGACCAAAACGGCAATTGTATTATGTGTGGGGCTTGTTACTCTGCTTGCAATGCTAGAGAAGTAAACCCCGAATTTGTCGGCCCTCACGCCTTGGCTAAAGCCTACCGCCTGGTAGCAGATAATCGCGATGGGGAAGCTGACAGTAGGTTAAAGGAATATAACAAAGGTACTCAAGGAGTATGGGGTTGTACTCGTTGTTTTAATTGCAATACTGTTTGTCCGATGGAAGTAGCGCCTTTAGACCAAATTACCAAAATTAAACAAAAAATTCTCGCCGATAAAGAGGTAGAAAACAGCCGCCAAATCCGTCACCGTCAGGTATTAGTAGAATTGGTTAAACAAGGTGGTTGGATTGACGAACGCGCTTTTGGGTTGCAAGTAGTGGGCAATTACTTAAGGGATGTAAGAGGCTTACTTAGTATTGCTCCTCTGGGACTACGAATGTTGGCTAGAGGCAAGTTTCCGCTATCTTTTGAGCCTTCAGAGGGTACAGCGCAAGTGAAGGCGTTGATTGAATCGGTACAAGCGCTAAAAGAGTAGTTTAGCGTGGTTGGGTGGGAATATTTAGGCGACTTTCAGCACGGTTGTAAACTAATATATCCCACTGACCATTGACATTAGACTCGAAAGCAATAGTATTACCATCATTGCTGATAGTTGGGTTTTGAACTTGGGCTTGTAAGTTGGGTATAAGGTTGCGCGATTGACGCAATTGCAAGTCGTAAAGAAAAATTCCCGCAATCCCTTGACGACTAGCCGTAAAAACAATGTAGCGTCCGTCGTTAGAAACATCGGGATGAGTTGCAATTGTATCTAACTGATTTAAGCCTGGTAAATCAATTAATTTTTGGGCGATGGTATCAAATAGATAGACATTTTGACGACCAGCGCGATCGCTTGTAAAAATAATATATCTTCCGGCTATTTTGGGAGTAATATCGCTACTAGGACTATTTAAGCTTTTACCGCCCGGATCGAAAGGATAGCTTAATAAACCTGAATAGCCCGTACAGCCACTTAGTAAGCTAATTAAGACAATTATTAGCGCCAAAAGAGATCGGATCATGAATATTAGGGCGATGTCCCAGGGAGGGGAGAATCAGGAAGATCCAATTCTACATTAGTCCCTCGATCTAATACTTCAATATCCCACTGACCGCGAAGACTACCTTCAAAGGCAATAAACCGACCGTCAGGACTAATACTGGGATTGCGTACCAAGCCTTGATACCATTGGTTGAGAATTTGGGGAGTATGAGTAATGCGATCGTACAGCACCATGATTTGCGTACCCCGATTGCTCGTCACATACACAATATAGCGCCCCGTATAGCTAATACTAGGATTTTCAACGATGGTTTGCTGTTGATTCAAACGCGGTAAAGGGACTAATTGCTGCAATTGCAAGTCGTACAACAAAATATTACGACTTGCTTCTCGGTTAGAAACATAAGCTAAATACCGCCCGTTACCGCTTAGGGCTGGCTGTTCTTCGGTATAGCGGCTATTGAGCGCTCCAGAACTAATAATATTATCACCGCTTGGAGTGCAAGCGATTGTTAGAACAATTAACCCCAAGCTAAAACTCCAACGCCAGCAGCGTTGGAGTAATGATTTTATCGAAAACTTTTTCACATTCTCGTCGCAGCGAAAGCGAGTCATGTTAAAACTGGTCAAAATCTGTAGAACTATCAGAATCGTCATCCTTAGAGCGATCAATCGGCTTGTAATCTACATAATCTGTGGGGATAGCTTCATCGTCTCTAGAAGGCTGTACGCTTTCTCCAGTAGGGCGACGCTTGCGCGGTCTAGGAGAAGGGGTGTCTGTATTTTCAAAATTAGATTGCACGGGGGCGTTATTATTACGCGATCGCTTTTTGATGCTACTAGAAGCTGTACTCCCTTCTTCGTCTGAATTTTTGGTTAAATCCCACAAGGGTTTTTTGGGCGAATCCCATTCGTCTTGATAGCGAGTTTCTACCCGTGAAGGCGATGAGCGGCGTTGGCGCGGTTTGTCTTCTTGTTGGCGAGTTTCTTCCCGACTGGAAGAACGCCGGGGTTGATCGTCTTCATAGCTATCATTACGGAGACGGCGGCGAGGAGTTTCTTCTTCGTAGGACTGGTCAGGGCGACTTGCTCTTGGATCGCGGCTTCCAGGAATCCGGGGACGCACGGGGCGATCGTAATCAAATTCTACTTCGTCTATTTCTGCTTGCTGATAATAATTTCCTACCGGGCGATCGTCGTCTACAATCTTTGTGTTGCGCTTGGCTTGCTCGGTCGCAATACCTCGAAGCCGGATACTTTCAACGGCAAAAAACACTGTAGAACCAACTAATAGCACCTGACCAAATTGTAAAATCGGGTCTAGTCGCCATCCTTGGGTAACTAAAATGATGCCACAAACTAGACCTATGGCTGCAAAAAATATATCGTGATCCCGCGATAATTCTGGGCGAACCGAGCGCAGGAAGTACAACGCCGCCCCGGCTACTGCTAGCAAAATCCCTAATAGGGTATGCGTTCCAGTCCCAAAATTTACCTGGGCGAGAGTAGTCACCCCGTTCAGCCCAAAATTTATCATTATTATTTTACCAACACTCAAATCTATGTTAACTACTTGTGATTAAAATTTCTAGTCTAATTGCACTTGTAAGCCCGATTGTCTCAATCTTATAGCTGCGCTTTTAGGGAAGCCTGGAAAAATAAAAAGCCTCGGTTTCGGTCTTGAACAATTGACGCATACCGAGGATAAAAGTAGTTTGTTTACTGTTTAAGCCTATTTATTTGGGAGCCAGCGATCACTGGCTTCCAAGAGGCTTAGGAGCGTTCAACTTTATCTTTTTGGCTAATAAAAATTAGAAAAGCCGTGGCGGGAATCACAATAATTACTGCACCAGCCAGCAAACTATAAAAGAAATTCATTAAAGAAGGGGTCATTTATTGTCAACCTTTGTTTACACACTGCACTTTAATTTTAATCGTCTGTTACACCCCTTGCATAGAAGTTTTTGGGCGTTAGTTGTATTTGTTCGGGCTGAGAACCAATACGTTAAAATGATGTATAGGTTTATTTACAAACTTAAATTTTTTTGAGATGAGACTTCGCGTAAACAATTTATGAGTGCTATTACTATTACTACCTGGGTTTTGGGAATATTTCTGGGTCTAATGATTTTACTGTTTATTTTCCGCATCGTTCTTAGTTGGTATCCCCAAGTAAACCTCAATCGCTTGCCATTTAATTTGGTAGGTTGGACAACAGAACCTTTTTTAGTCCCGGTGCGGAAGCTAGTACCCCCCATTGGCGGTGTTGATATTACGCCGATTATCTGGATTGGAATTTTTAGCTTAGTTAGAGAAATACTCATTGGTCAACAAGGCTTGCTCAGAATGTTTGCCCAGTTGCAATAGGTTATTCTTTGGGAGGAAACATGACTTTTTCAATAAAATCAGTGTAAATTTCCCCGGCTAAAAATTCTGGGGTTTCCAAAATTCTTTGGTGAAAGCCGATAGTAGTGGGTACGCCCGTCAAGGCAAATTCTCGCAATGCCCTTTTCATCCGCTTAATGGCACTAGGGCGATCGCTTCCCCATACAATGAGTTTACCAATCAACGAATCGTAGTAAGGCGGAATTTGATAATCGGTATAAATGTGGGAATCGATGCGAACTCCTGGGCCGCCAGGGGGCAAGTAACCGCTAATTCTACCTGGTGCGGGACGAAAATCGCGATCGGGGTCTTCGGCATTAATTCGACATTCAATCGCATGACCCCGCAACACTACTTGCTCTTGGGTTTGCTGCAATTTTTCTCCTTGAGCAATTCTAATTTGTTCGGCAACTAAATCGAAGCCTGTCACCATTTCTGTTACGGGATGTTCTACTTGAATGCGAGTATTCATCTCCATAAAATAAAACTCGCCATTGGGTGCTAATAGAAATTCCACCGTCCCTGCGCCAGTGTAATTAATTGATTTAGCCGCCCGTACTGCCGCCGCGCCCATTTTCTCCCGTAATTGAGGGCTTAAAGCGGGGCTAGGGGCTTCTTCTAGTAGTTTTTGATGGCGGCGTTGAATTGAACAATCCCGTTCGCCTAGGTGCAGCACATTGCCGTAATTATCGGCAAGAATTTGAAACTCTATATGGCGGGGGCGTTCGACAAATTTTTCTATATACAGCCCTGGATTGCCAAAACTAGCTTCTGCTTCCCCCCTAGCGGCAAAAAATAGCTTAGTTAGATCGGTGCGATCGCGTACTAGCCGCATTCCCCGCCCACCGCCGCCTGCGGTGGCTTTAATCATTACCGGGTAGCCAATAAAATCCGCCAGTTCTTGAGCGGCTTTCTCGTCTTGCAGTAAGCCATCACTACCCGGTACAGTGGGTACACCCGCCGCGATCATAGTTGCTTTAGCAGTAGATTTGTCTCCCATTGCCCTCATTGCTTCCGGGGTTGGACCAATAAAAGCGATTTTGTGATCGGCGCAAATTTCGGCAAACCGGGCATTTTCAGCTAAAAAACCATAGCCGGGATGAATAGCTGTGGCGTTGCGAGTCAAAGCGGCGGCAATTATTCCCGGTATATTTAGGTAACTTTTACTACTAGGTGCTTCACCAATACAAACCGCTTCATCAGCTAGTTGGACATGGAGGGCGTGGCGGTCAACGGTAGAATGTACAGCAATAGTTGCGATGCCCATTTCTTCGCAGGCGCGCAGGATGCGTAAAGCAATTTCTCCACGATTGGCAATTAATATTTTATCGAACTGCATTTTTTAACAATAATGTCTGTATCAGTTAGGTTGTTATCCTTCGAGGGCTAACTGCAAGCAATATATTTTAGAGTAGTTTTGAGTCAAATAATTATATTTAATTTCAAACTGGGTTTTTAAGTTCCAAGTAGCAGCAATTTAGAAGTATTTTATTCTTCCTTGCAAAAAGATGTTAGATTAGTTTATGCCAATAGCTCGTGCGGATGTGGCGGAATTGGTATACGCGCACGCTTGAGGTGCGTGTGGGCTTGCCCTTGCGAGTTCGAGTCTCGCCTTCCGCATTGTCAAGTAAAAGTCCTGAGTATTAATTTACCTAGGACTTTTACTTTTTTAGGAAAGCAAGTTTTCTAGGAATTGTTTATATTTAAGATAAATGATGAAGTTTTGTAAATAAAATTGACTGTAATTACTACGGCAAACAGCGTAACTTTACCGACAACATGGCACAGTCTTGCACCTTTATGGCAAGGAAAAGAGACAGAGGTGCAAAAAGGTTTACCCCACACTCAGTTAGCACCAGCTTGGCAGTTATTACTATTGGGTGATGGTTCACCGACGCGACACTTACAATTACTGACAGGTGAACCTACGGAAGTAGATGTAATTGATATGTCTTTGATTGGGGTAGATTTGGACGGTGCGCCGGATTTGATTCAAGCTGTACCAGAACCAAGAGTAAGAAGACAAGTATGGCTGCGGACTGCTTCAGGTCAGCGCCTAGCTTATGCTACTTCTTGGTGGGAAGCAAGTCATGTGGATGAGTATTTACAAAACCGCTCTTTACCAATTTGGGCTAGTTTAACTCGCTTACGGACAGAGTTGTATAGAGATGTGCAAGGGATTTATTACGGCAATTGTGCGGCTTTAGAGTCAGCTTTTGAACAACCGGGCCCTTTTTGGGGACGACATTACCTGTTTTGGCATCATGGACAGCCGTTAACGCTGATATATGAAGTGTTTTCGCCTTATTTAACTAAGTATTTGGGCGCAATGCAGTTAGAGAACAAGGTTTGAATTTTACGTAAGGAATTTGAAATGCGATCGCACTTGTTAGAGTAAAAATAAAAATCAAGGGTGGTTATAAGTGCAAACCCAGCAAAGATATTACACTCCCGATGAATATTTGACACAAGAAGAAGTTGCAGAGTTTCCCAGCGAGTATCGAGATGGAGAAATTGTGTCAATGACGGGTGCGTCGATTAACCATAATCAAATTGCGGGAAATGTCTACGCTTTTTTGAAATTCATGCTACGTAAGACAGATATCAAGCCCTACATTGGTGATTTACGGC
>JACCVJ010000047.1 GCA_013698215.1 Tatlockia sp.
ACGCTTTTTGACTTCTGGGGCTAAATCTTTGCGCTTCAATAACAATCTAGTCAAAGTCCGGATAGTGGTTAAAGGCGTACGCACTTCATGAGCAAAGGCTTGTAATAGTTCTATATCCGAGCGGTGATTGCCAGCAACTAAAGGTTCTGTTTGAGGGGGCTTTAGATGGGAGTGTTTGAGTAATAAATGACTGAAATTAGTTACTACTCGGTAATCGGGTGCTACGGGTTCAAACTTTTTGACTAAAGTATCGAACTCGTCAACCAAAAGTGAATTAGTTAATAGTAAACGCGATCGCAATAGTTGCCATACTTTAGCCGCTTCTTCTGGCTCAAAAGAAAACCTAAATCCTTGATTACCGCTACTATCACAGCCTAAAACTAACAGCAAACTAAATTTGGCTGTCAAAATCAAGCAAAACGGCTCCTGCGCCAACGGATCGTTATTGAGTAAAGGAAGCTGTTGAGGGGTGGCACTTTGACTAGAAATAGTTGCCTTAGCTGGTGGTAGCTGCGGGGAATTTTCTGTACTTTGCTCGACAAAAATTCCTGTTTGTAACCTAGTAAGTAAGTCATTACTCCATAGCGGCGATGAACCTGCAAATACTACTCCTTGGGGGGATAGAGAGCGATCGCCTTTACTCTCTATACTTTGTAATAGCAAGTCCTCAGTAGCTGCTACTGCCGCCTTCCATTCCTGCGCTGCTTGCGCCTGTAATTGTGACGAAGACAACCCAGAATTATCGCTACACCAGCTTTGTACCTGATCAAATTTCCAATTTAGTATTTCCTTTAGGGTAGGCAACATCCATTTTTGCACGAGCATTTGCCCCTTCAACAGTTATAAATCGCTTAAGTTATACAACCTTACTTACTACGAGCTTATAGATATTTAAGTCTTAGTGACAGTCGTAGAACCGAACCCCTAAGTCGCAATTGCCGTTAAAAACCTTGAATTTAGCAATAAGTCTAATCAGCTTAACGATTCCAAGCCGGGTGGGAAAGCAAAGCAGAAATTGCCCGTACACCGCGCAGTTGATTGGATAAAGGTAAATGACCTTTGGGAGCGGTAAGATCCCAGGTAAATTCATTAGGGTAGCGCGTCCAGTTGTTGCCATCTTTCCAACCAATTTCCCCCCAGAGCTTTTCCCAATTTTTACCCACCGATAGCCAGATTTGACGCTGCACGGAAAAACCAAACTTCCCCTCCGAAAAAACTAACCACAAAGTATCGATAGTCTGCAAGTCTAAAAGCGGAAAGTTATCAACTTCTGTAAAATATAGCCATTTTCTTTGCACAGCACTAGCTCCAGCTAACTGACACATCAAACCCAAGGTTAAGCGGTCGGCGGCTTGAAAGTCTTGGGCTATCAGCAATTTTTGCAGTTCGGTATAGTCAATATTAGCTTCAGATTTGAGGGGGACAAGTCCGTAAGGAAAATTAGCTAGGAGAAATTCTCGCGCTTCTAAGGAGTTACTTTGAGCGAGAAGTTGGTAAACTTTGCCATCAATCCAGGTTGGTAAATTAGTTTGGCGTTGCTGCAAAAACTCCATTAAAGCTTTTTCGCCATCTTTACCAAAATCCGGTAGTTGAAGAATGGCTTGCTGTTGGAGTTTTTCTGAACCAGTAGTCAATTGCAAGCAAAGAGCAGAAAACACGTCGCTCTGCGGGTGGGAAGCGGTGGGAGAATTAGTCATACTCTTTACTGAGAAACGCAGGTTAGGGGCGATCTTTAATTTAACTATACCGAATGTGCGATCGCCTATTCTCATCGACAAAAGCTATCTTATTCGACCAATTTCTGCATAATTGTCCAAAAATAATTGTCGATTGCGGCTTGTAAAGCGTTTAAAAAAAACATAATTAATTGGTTAAAGTGCTGTATCGTTTTCCTTTGAGTCAAGGACAAAGCCTCTTACCAAGTGGGAAATTTGTCAAAAGCTAATTTAATTACTCAGGAGTTTTGCTAAGAATGTACGAAAAGATCGCTCCTCCAACGACAGGTTCAAGAGTCACGTTTAATAACGGCGAACCGATAGTTCCCGACAACCCAATTATTCCGTTTATTCGCGGAGATGGTACGGGAGTTGATATTTGGCCTGCTAGTCAAAAGGTAATCGATAAGGCGGTAGCTATTGCCTACAATGGCAAGCGGGAAATTAGCTGGTTTAGAGTTTACGCAGGAGATGAAGCTTGCGAACAATACGGCACTTATCAGTATTTACCTGAAGATACCCTCAAAGCAATTAAAGAGTATGGTATTGCCATCAAGGGCCCTTTGACTACACCCGTAGGCGGCGGGATTCGGTCGCTAAACGTGGCGTTAAGACAAATCAATGATTTATACGCCTGCGTCCGTCCTTGCCGATATTATCCCGGTACGCCGTCGCCGCACAAATATCCTGAGAAAATGGATGTAATTATTTATCGAGAAAATACCGAAGATATTTATTTAGGGATTGAATGGAAACAAGGTAGTGAAATCGGCACGCGCTTAATTAAAATTCTTAACGAAGAACTTATCCCCGCTACTCCCGAACACGGTAAAAAGCAAATTCCCCTAGATTCAGGGATTGGGATTAAACCAATTAGCAAACATGGTTCTCAAAGGTTAGTTCGACGGGCGCTCAAACACGCTTTAAGGCTGCCTAAATCTAAGCAGATGGTAACTTTGGTGCATAAGGGTAATATTATGAAATACACCGAGGGAGCCTTCCGCGATTGGGGCTACGAACTGGCAACGACCGAGTTTCGTACTGATTG
>JACCVJ010000080.1 GCA_013698215.1 Tatlockia sp.
CTTGGATAAAACCAAGCCTAAAGTATGATTAATTAGAGAGAGGCGAAATGCAGCTTAACTTGAGATTAAGCGGTATTAGGAACTATATGTAAGCGTCTGTAAGCAGCAGCAAAGATATGTTTGTACGGGCAAGAGCTTGTAATCGCAATTAAAATTCGTCGTGCGCTTACAGTAATCAGCGCTCCTAACTTCAATAATTTTGTACGAATAGTCCCGACTTGAGCGTTTTGTAATTCGGTTTTAGCCAAATACTGTTCTCGCAATGCATTCATCAAAACATAAGCTATGGAAGAAAACCATAAACGTAATTGATTTCCGGCGAATGTATGGGTACTAGTTCTATCACTAAAAAGTTCAAGTTGTTGCTCCTTAAACCGATTTTCCATCTCGCCGCGCTTACAGTATTTTTGCGTGTAGAGTTGAGCAGGAGGTACTTTGTTTGTAGTCAGTGAAGTAACAACAAAACGAGCATTAGTTCCCTTCGCTCCATATTCAACTTTAGAAACAACACGACGACTACGACTCCAAGATTCACGAGTCTGGTAATCTAAAGACTTATACCACGCTTGAGTTATTAATTAAGTCAGAAGCAACTTCGGAAAGTTTTTCATCTGGCTGCACTTGCGGTTTCTAAAAATGAAACTACTGTTGAAAGCTTTTGCTCCTCCTCAAGCGAGGCTCTATTTTGACTTGTGGTAGTCCTCTGAATTAAACGACTATTTTGCGCCAATCCAAAAACGTAATCAATTCCTGTTTGAGACTCACACCAGTCTATTATACTCGTGAATAGACACTATCTTCACGTACTAGAATTTGAACATTACTCCCTTATTCGCGTATTTGTTTAATAACTCTCTGTAATTCTTCTAAAGCCCCTGATGCTGGGTCTAGATTAGAAGGGCGAAGTTTTGCTCCCAATAAGTGTTTACAACAAAAAATATAAAGTGGAGCATAGCAGTATTCTGCGTAATAAGTATTGAAGAAAACTTGCTCCTGATGACCATGTCCTAAATCATCAGTTACATCCAAATCCAAAATAATTTGTCGTGGTTCTTTCGAGTAAGATTCTAGAAATATATCCACAAATAGACTTTCAATTTCTGATGGACAATGCCCGATTTTATGATAACGACTGTCTGCTCCTTGCTCTACATCTTCTGGACAATGTTCCAGCCTATTTAATGTACTCTTTCCAGCTAATATAACTGGTTCATTTTCTAGTCCAATTCTTTTCCCTAATGCTAGAGCAAACATCGGATCATGACGTAATTCTTCATGGTCGTTCAAATCTTCGTATCCCATGACCAAGCCATATATCCGTTGTGCAATTAAGGTTTCTATTGGATGCAACATTCGGTTTATTTGACGGTAATCTTGGAAACATAGAGCTAATCGTGATGTTATTTGCACTTTTCGGTCTAGTTCCGCAATTAAGCCTAATCCAGCATCGGATGTTACCTGCCCACCAGTGAAATTTACTACGATTGGGGGTGATTTTGGCTGTTCAAATTTGAACTGTTTTGGTATCGATCGCGTTGCTGGTTGAATCATCCTTTAAAACTGCTGAAATGCTTGCCATCTATACATTCTAGCAATTTTTATCCCCGTTTTTTTTCAGAGTTTGGGAGAAATCCGGGTTATATTGTTGTTATTAGTTAAAAGTTTTAGTCAGCCGACACATTTAATATTTTATTAATAAATGTATCGGTTATTTTTTAATTAGAATGAGCAATCAACTACAACGCGACCGCTATAGTTTTCATACTTATTTACATTCAAGATAATTGAAAAAAATTCTCCTATTCCCAATGTATCAACATCAATAAACCTATTTATCCCCCTAGAGAATGCTAATGGTGGGCGCTCTTTTAGCCTGTCAAGAAGTAGGGATTACTGTACCAAAAGATTTAAGCTTGGTAGGATTTGATGGCATTGCTTTAGTTCGTTACGTTACCCCACCACTTACAACCGTCAGTCAGCCAATGGTAGATATTGGTTGCCATGCAGCGCAGATGTTACTTGATTTATTACAAGAAAAAACTGTACAAGACCTCGTGTTAGCACCGACGTTAGTTGAACGAGGCAGTACCTGTGCGCCGTTAAAGTAGCTAGAGGAATTTAACTGCCACAAAAACTATAATTAGTAACACGGCAACTTCTTTAATATTATTGGCTGATAAATGGACACGACTACTACAAAGCAACGCTACCATAT
>JACCVJ010000084.1 GCA_013698215.1 Tatlockia sp.
ATCTTGCACAACTTGAGTAGCACAAACGACTGCTACAAGAGCGATTATTACTAGGGGAGACAAACCAACTCCGGCGATCGCTAGAATAATCAGCAAGGCGGCGGCGACAAACCGATACTTACTTCTAGTCAAAACGATTGGCATAGAATGTTGTCCCAATCCACCCCCACAAAGGGGTATAAACAAAAATACAAAGCTGAAAAACCCTGTTATCGATATATAAGTTATGGGCAACTTGGGATACCGCAACGACAAATACCAAGTCATAAAATAGTTCTAACCAAGTAGCGTGACGATGTTCTTGGGCGCTTTCTTCGCTAATACGCAAGCGCGGCGGCTGTAACCAACTACTCATTTCTAATCTCTATAATGATATGTAATTTAGCCTGCCATTAGAGCCAAATATCTCTACCCATCTTAATTAATTTTTGCAGTACATCAGTTGCTGCTAATCAGGTTTAGATAGTAATAAAGTCTAAACTAGGGAGCGAAGACTTTTTTTAAATAAGAAACCGCCCAATATTAATTGGGCGGAGTGTGGTGTGAGGAGTGAACGGAAAATTTTTTTCCGATCCTTCTTATTGTAAGCGACAGAAAATTGTTTTGCTGGATGATAATTCCCATTGACCAACAAGACAATAGACAAGTTTTTGCTATTTGCCCATGCCTAATTGTTGAGCTTTTTGGTAAACTTTCCCTTCAGTGAGTAACGAAGGCGCGATCGCAACTTCTACACTTTGCATTTCTTTGAGATTTTTTGCTCCCAAAGTTCCCATGCTGGTTTTTAAAGCTCCTAGCAAGTTGTGCGTACCATCATCTAATAAAGCCGGGCCCCGGAGAATTTGCTCTAAAGTACCCGTTGTTGCCACCCGAATCCGCGTCCCGCGTGGCAAAATGGGGCTGGGGGTTGCCATGCCCCAATGATAGCCATTTCCTGGAGCTTCGGCGGCTCTGGCAAAGGGCGAACCAATCATTACCCCATCGGCTCCGCAAGCAATACATTTGCAAATATCGCCCCCAGTAATTAAGCCGCCATCGGCAATTATTGGTACATAGTTGCCTGTTTCTTGATAATAGTCGTCACGAGCCGCCGCACAATCAGCGATCGCCGTAGCTTGAGGTACGCCCACACCCAAGACTCCACGAGAAGTACAAGCGGCTCCTGGCCCAATTCCTACCAATACCCCCGCCGCTCCAGCTTTGAGCAAATTCAGGGTAACTTCATAAGTAACGCAGTTGCCTAAAATTACTGGAATCGGCATCTCTCGGCAGAATTGCGCCAAATCTAAGGGTGTGACAGATTCCGGCGACAGGTGAGCAGTAGAAACTACGGTTGCTTGGACAAAAAATAAATCTGCTCCCGCCTTTGCTACCATTTCGCCGTATTTCATTGCTCCGGCGGGAGTAGCGCTGACGGCGGCAATTCCCCCTAATTGTTTAATTTCTTGAATACGCTGCTCGATTAATTGTGGTTCGATGGGTTTGGCATACAATTCTTGCATCAAGCCGACAAATTCATCTTTGCCTACAGAACTGATGCGTTCTAAAATTGGCTTGGGATCGGCGTAACGGCACTGAATACCCTCTAAATTGATTACCCCTAGTGCGCCGAGTTCGGATAATAAAACCGCCATGCGAACATCTACAACTCCATCCATAGCACTGGCAATAATCGGAATTGCTCGCTCGATATTACCGATGCGCCATTTGGTGTCTGCTAAACTCGGATCTAGGGTTCTATTGCCTGGTACTAAAGCAATTTCATCAATTCCGTAAGCTCTCCTTGCTTTTTTACCGCGCCCAATTTCAATATCCACTTTTGTTTTATCCCACTTCCGATTCTGTTAAAGCATAGCCTATCAAATTGCGGGGGGCGATCGCCCGATACACTGCCTAGCTGTAAATGTATCCGCTAGAATAGAATTAGCTTTCTTAACGCGATTTTACAGGTAAGCCTTGATCCAATCTGAGACTCTAGAACTATTAGAATGGTCGCGCCTTTGTCAACATTTATCTACCTTTGCAGCTACTAAACTCGGATCTGTTGCTGCACGTAATCTCCAAATACCCACATCTCAGTTACAGAGCGAAGAATTGTTAGCTCAGACTAAAGAAGTTTATGACTTAGAAACTCGGTTAACTACAGGGTTATCTTTTGATGGCATTCAAGATATTGGCGACTCCTTAGAAAGGGCGCAGTTACAAGGAATTTTAGCCGGAAATGAGTTGCTGGAAGTCGCCACCACTTTATTTGGTGCTAGGCAATTGCGCCGTTTTATCGATAATCAACCATTTATTCCCGTACTACAGCAATTAGTCTCCCAGTTGCGAACTTATCCAGAGTTAGAACAAGAAATCCACCGATGTATTGACGAGCGAGGACAAGTAACCGATCGCTCTAGTCCGATTTTAGGCGACCTTCGCACCCAAATAAAACAGCTAAGAACCCAAATTAATCGATCGCTGCAAAACATCTTACAACGCCAAGCTAACGCCGTCCAAGAGCAAATAATTACTCAAAGGGGCGATCGCTTTGTAATTCCTGTCAAAGCACCCCAAAAAGATGCTATCCCTGGCATTGTTCACGATACCTCAACAAGCGGCGCAACGTTGTATGTAGAGCCTAGTGGCGTTGTTCCTTTAGGCAATCAGTTACGGCAATTAGTCCGCAAAGAACAGGTAGAAGAAGAAGCAATCCGCCGCACTTTAACAAAGCAGGTAGCCGAAGTTAGTGCAGATTTGGAAAGATTGCTGGCGATCGCAACTATTATTGATCTTGCCACCGCCCGCGCTCGTTACAGTTTTTGGCTTAAAGCCAATCCACCCCGCTTTATCAACCGCAATGATGGCGAAAGTATTAATTTGCGCGCCTTGCGCCATCCGCTTTTAGTATGGCAGCAGCAGCACGAACAAGATCGTTCTGTTGTACCTGTCGATTTATTTATTCAACCTAACATTCGCGTTGTCACAATTACAGGGCCAAATACGGGCGGTAAAACTGTCACCCTCAAAACTCTAGGTTTAGCTGCTTTGATGGCAAAAGTGGGTTTATTTATTCCGGCGCGCGAACCCGTAGAAATGCCCTGGTTTGAGCAGGTATTAACCGATATCGGCGACGAGCAATCCTTAGAACAAAGTTTATCGACATTTTCTGGTCATATTCGCCGAATTGGTCGAATTTTAACCGCTATAGACGAATCAAGCTTCTCTTTGGTGCTTTTAGATGAAGTGGGAGCGGGAACAGATCCGGTAGAAGGAAGTGCAATAGCGATCGCATTATTACAATACTTAGCTAACAATGCTCAATTAAGTATTGCTACAACCCACTTTGGCGAACTTAAAGCCCTAAAATACGAAGACGATCGCTTTGAGAATGCCTCGGTAGAATTTGATGAAATCAGCCTCTCGCCAACTTATCGGCTGCTGTGGGGAATCCCAGGACGTTCTAACGCCCTAACTATTGCCCAGCGCTTAGGTTTAAAACTAGAGGTTATTGAGGAAGCCAAAAAGCATTTAGGCGGCGCAAATGACGATGTAAACCAAGTCATTGCGGGTTTAGAGGCGCAAAGAAAACGTCAGGAAACCAAAGCCGCCGAAGCGCAAAAGTTAGTAGAACAAGCAGAACGTTTTTATCAAGAAGTATCGGCAAAAGCTGCCGCCTTGCAAGCACGGGAACGAGATTTACGCGCCTCTCAAGATGTTGCTGTGCAAAATGCGATTTCTGAAGCTAAAGGCGAAATTGCCCAAGTCATTCGCCGCCTGCAAAAAGGTACAGTAACGGCCACTGACGCGCAGCAAGCAACTAACGAACTTAATCAAATTGCCGCCAACTATATAGCGCCACCATCAAAGCCAAAAGCAGGATTTAGACCACAACTAGGCGATCGCATTCGCATTCCAAAGTTAGGTCAAACGGCAGAAGTTTTAAGCGTTCCTAGTGACGAAGGGGATCTAATTGTCCGGTTTGGGATCATGAAAATGACTGTAAACCTAGAAGATATTGAATCATTGGACGGTGAAAAACCAGTAGTTGCTAAAAAGAAAAAACCAGAACCAATTGAAGAAAAACCTGTAGAAACTACTCCAGTACCAGTAATTCGGACTTCTAAAAATACCGTAGATTTACGCGGTAGTCGAGTCGCCGATGCGGAGAGGACATTAGACGATGCAATTTCAACTGCTACCGGGCAACTGTGGATTATTCACGGACACGGTACGGGAAAATTGCGTCAAGGGGTGCGCGAGTTTTTGCGCCAGCATCCTCTAATTAGCCGCTACGAAGACGCGCAAAAAGCTGATGGTGGTACAGGTGTGACGGTAGCTTATCTGGCGTAAAAGCTATCGCTTCTTTACGAGCAAAAAAAGCCTGCGATCGCAGGCTTTTACGCTTTTAATTTCTAAACTTTTTGAGGCAGCTTAAAACTTGGACAATTGAGCGCTACGACGACGGCGACGCATTACTGCAACACCACCCAAAGTAACTGCTGCTAAAGAGCCAATTACACTGCTAGGCTCTGGTACAGGCTGCGCCGCCAGACCAGTCAATGACCGACTACCGCCAATCTCTCCTAACGAACTAGCCGCACCAGTAGCTAAGTTAA
>JACCVJ010000092.1 GCA_013698215.1 Tatlockia sp.
CAGCAACAGAATCCGGTAAAGTCATAAAAATTGCGATCGCCTATTTTGTAGAAAAACCCCAACGCGGACTTTACTTCATTACTCCAGACGACCATTACCCCAATAAACCAACCCAAGTTTGGACGCAAGGAGAAGATGAAGATTCCCGCTATTGGTTTCCTTGCTTCGACTACCCAGGACAATTAGCCACTTCAGAAATTAGAGTCCGAGTACCTAATTCATTGAAAGCTATTTCTAACGGACGCTTGGTTGAAACCAAAGAAGACGGCGACTCGACGATTTATCACTGGTTGCAAGAGCAAGTACATCCTACTTATTTAATGACTTTAGCGGTAGGAGATTTTGCCGAAATTGAGGACGAATGGCAAGGAAAACCCGTAACTTACTACGTGGAAAAAGGCAGGGAAGAAGACGCACGGCGCAGCATGGGCAAAACTCCCCGGATGATTGAGTTTTTTAGCGAAAAGTATGGCTACTTATATCCTTTCCCCAAATACGCCCAAGTCTGCGTTGATGATTTTATTTTCGGCGGGATGGAAAATACTTCTACAACCTTGCTAACCGATCGCTGTTTGCTGGATGAAAGAGCAGCTTTAGATAATCGTAATACGGAAAGCTTGGTTGCTCACGAACTCGCTCATCAATGGTTTGGCGATTTGGTAGTAATTAAACATTGGTCACACGCTTGGATTAAGGAAGGAATGGCTTCTTACTCTGAAGTTATGTGGACGCAAGAGGAATATGGAAATCAAGAAGCGGCTTATTACCGTTTGCTTGAAGCCCGTAACTATTTAGCAGAAGATAGCAGCCGTTACCGTCGCCCGATTGTTACCCATATTTACCGAGAAGCGATTGAATTATACGATCGCCATCTCTACGAAAAAGGTTCTTGTGTGTACCATATGATTCGCGCCGAATTAGGCGATGATTTGTTTTGGCAAGCAATTCAAACTTTTGTCCGAGATAATGCCCACAAAACTGTAGAAACTATCGATTTATTACGTGCAATTGAGAAAGCTTCTGGGCGCAACTTGCTGTTTTTATTCGATCAGTACGTTTATCGCGGCGGTCATCCCGATTTTAAAGTTGCCTACTCTTGGGACTTGGACAGTAAACTAGCCAAAGTTACCGTTACCCAAACCCAGGTTAAAGAAGGTAGTAATACTGATTTATTCGATCTAAAAATTCCAATTTCTTTTGGCTATACCCAAGAAGGAAGCCCAACAGAGTTTAAAACCTTCCCGGTGCGAATTTACGAACGGGAACAAAGTTTTTACTTTCCTTTAGCTGAAAAGCCCCACTTTATTAGCTTTGATGCCGGAAATAATTACTTAAAAACTGTAGCTTTAGAATACGCTTTACCCGAATTACAAGCACAGTTACAATTTGACCCTGACCCCGTTTCGCGGATTTATGCAGCTATAGCGATCGCCAAAAAAGGCGGACTTGAAGCAGTCAAGGCGCTGACTAAAGCTCTAAAGAGCGATGAATTTTGGGGGGTGAGGGTTGAAGTAGCTAAAAATTTAGCTGAAGTTAAGCTAGACCAAGCTTTTGATGGTTTGGTAGCCAGTTTGCAAGATGAAAATGCTTTAGTTCGTCGAGCGGTAATTGAAGCACTAGCGCACATTAAAACTAACGCTAGTTATAAAGCAATTAGACCTTTCGTTAAAGATGGCGATCCTAGCTACTACGTTGAAGCGGCGGCGGCTAGGGCAATTGGGGCGATCGCATCAGTAAATTTAGATGAGGAGTCAAAAGAGAAAAAAACTATTAAACTGCTTAATACTGTACTAGAAAAAAAAGCAGGCTGGAACGAAGTTGTGCGATCAGGGGCTATTTCTGGGCTTAGTCAGTTAAAAACTTCCTCAGAAGCACTTGATATTATTTTGCAGTACACCAAAGCCGGAGTTCCCCAAGCCCTTCGTCTTGCTGGTATTCGGGCATTAGGCACAGTTTCGGCGGGTCAAAATCCGGTGAATTTGGAACGAATCTTAGAACGCTTAGATCAGTTATCCCTGGAAACGTTTTTCTTAACCCAAGTTTCGGTAGTCATCGCTTTAGGACAAATGGAAACTATCAAAGCGGCGGCGATTTTGAACGCTTTAGCCAGCCAAACACCCGATGGTAGAATACGGCGGATGGCCCAAGAAGCCGTACAACAAGTACAAGCAAAAGTTGGTTCAGAGCAAGCTACAAAGCAACTGCGAGAAGAACTCGACCAACTAAAAAAAGACAATCAGCAACTCCTAAGCCGTTTAGAAAACTTAGAAGCTAAATCAGCTAGTAGTTAAGACCTAGCGATTCTCCGTAGATCCTCAAAGGATGCTTTAAAATATTTCCCCCCCCTTTTAGGGGGGATTTACGCGATCGCCAGATACCGATCCCACCTTCTACAATATCTTTTAAGACCTAGAGATATACCTATAACTTTAGCTAGACCTCTTATTACTGTTCTTGTAAATACTTTGTACTTTTAAATACTATAATTAATAAAAAGATATAAATAAGTGGTTATTTTTGGCGGCTGTAATTAAAAAAGCTACCTATTTTTAGATAAAACCACGATAAATGTAAAATTCCCAGTTTAAGAGGCAGATCGAGGCGTGGGTCAGTATCAACTTGGTCAAGAAAATCGGCGTTACAATCCTGAAGCGCTTGTAAAATACTTCCGTTTCCGTCCTTGGCTAGTATGGGGACGGATTTTAACTATTATTTGGTTTTTTTCGGGTTTTGTATTGGGGATGAAATCGGATGAGTGGTTTGGCAAAGCTGAACAAAATCAGCCGTTGCGTGCTACACAACTACGAAAAATAATTACTCGTTTAGGGCCAACATTTATTAAAGTTGGTCAAGCACTATCAACTCGCCCAGATTTAATTAGAAAAGACTTTTTAGAAGAATTAATCAAGCTGCAAGATCAGCTACCACCTTATAGTAATGCGATCGCATTTCAAACTATAGAAAAAGAATTAGGTCGCCCCTTAGCAGAACTCTACAGCGAAATTACCCCCAATCCTGTAGCCGCCGCTAGTTTGGGACAAGTATATCAAGCCCGTTTGCATAGTGGCGAAGAAGTGGCGGTAAAAGTACAGCGCCCCAACTTACGCCCAGTTTTAAACCTAGACTTATATTTAATGCGCTGGGCGGCGGGTTGGCTTGCGCCTTGGCTTCCGCTCAACCTCGGTCACGATTTGCAAACAATTGTGGATGAGTTTGGGATAAAGTTATTTGAGGAAATTGATTACTTTAATGAAGGTCGCAACGCCGAGAAATTTGCTACAAATTTCCGCGACGATCCCCGCATCAAAGTTCCGGCTATATACTGGCGTTATACAAGCGATCGCGTTTTAACTTTAGAGTGGATAAACGGCTTCAAACTCACCGACACCCAGAGCATTAAGCAAGCTGGACTCGACCGAAATAAACTTATCGAAATTGGCGTAACTTGCGGACTGCAACAGTTACTAGAGCATGGATTTTTTCATGCAGATCCCCATCCAGGTAATTTGTTTGCTACTCTTGACGGGCGGATGGCGTACATTGACTTCGGGATGATGGATCAGCTAACCAAGGAAATGAAAGAAACTTTAGTAGATGCTTTGGTGCATTTAGTCAATCAAGACTACACCGAGTTAGCCGAAGATTACGTCAAGCTAGGATTTTTAGCGCCAAATACCGGTATTCGTCCGATTGTACCCGCCTTAGAAGCCGTCCTCGAAAATGCGATGGGCGCAAGTGTCAGCAGTCTCAATTTTAAAACTATTACCGATTCTTTCTCAGAGTTGATGTATGAGTATCCTTTCCGCGTCCCAGCAAAGTTTGCTTTAATTATTCGCTCTTTAGTAACCCAAGAAGGAATTGCTTTAAGCTTAAACCCTGACTTCAAAATCGTTGAAGTTGCTTACCCATACATCGCCAAGCGCTTGTTAAAAGGAGAAACGCCCCCACTACGGCGACGGTTGCTGAATTTATTATTTAAAAATGGTAAGTTTCAGTGGGAGAGATTAGAAGACTTAATTGCGATCGCCCGCGCCGATAATAGTTTTGACTTATTACCTACAGCACAGATGGGTTTGCAGTTTTTACTATCAGAGGAAGGACAGTATTTAAGACAGCAATTACTCCTTGCTTTAACTGAAGACGATCGCCTGCATACAGCAGAAGTCCAAAGTCTGTGGAATTTGATTAAAGACGAATTACAGCCAAATCGACTATTTAATGTAGCGCTCGGTGCTTTAAGCAATTTTTCAAAAGAGCGCACCACCGCAATTTTACCTGTTTTTAATGCTTTTAATGGCAAGTCAGGTAAGTAAAGCTTAAATAACCTCCCTTAATTCACCAACTAGAAATTACCATGTCTTACTATCCCGAACCACCATATTTTTTAATGTTTGCCGGATTTGCGATCGCACTAGCTGCGGGTACGGCTTTTGCGGCTACCTTAAAACTAATTGTGGCAAACTGGTCAAGCGCACGCGCCGCCGCAACTAAGGCGCAATTACCTACCGGACAATTAATTATTCCTTACTTGGGTATCAATGCTGGAATTTTAGTCTTTTTATCGGCGGGATTAGAAATATTTGGTTTTCCTAGTTGGTTAGCAACGGCTACGGCTGCACCTTTAACTTTGCTAATTGGTTTATTGGTATGGTATCAGCTAGGCAGTATGTTGTCTTTTGTCGAAAAGAAAGGTTTTGAATCCTTAGATTTAGATTCTTGGCGCTAGGTAATTATGGACGTAATTCGCATTCCCGTACTTACAGATAATTACATTTTTCTCCTGCACGATCGCCAAAAAAATATTGCGGCGGTCGTCGATCCTGCCGTTGCGGAGCCTGTAATCGAGCAACTGCAACAACTAGGCGCTAAATTAGTCGCAATTTTCAATACTCACCACCACCACGACCATGTAGGCGGAAACCAGCAATTAATCAAACATTTTAATGACGTGGTGGTTTATGCGGGAGTTGAAGATCGCGGTAGAATACCTGGACAGCAAGTATTTTTAAGCGGAGGCGATCGCGTAAATTTTGGCGATCGCACTGGAGTTGTATTTTTTGTTCCCGGACATACCCGCGCCCATATCGCTTACTACTTCCCAGCTACAGCCACCGAAAGCGGAGAGTTATTTTGCGGCGATACATTATTTGCTGGCGGTTGCGGGAGACTATTTGAAGGTACGCCAACGCAGATGTTAGAGTCTTTAAGCAAGTTGCAAGCTTTACCTGATGATACGCGGGTATGGTGCGCCCATGAATACACCTTAAACAATCTCAAATTTGCTCTAACTGTAGACAGTACCAACCCCGACTTAAAAACTCGTTTTGTCGCTGTTCAAGCCGCCCGTAGCCGCCATGAAGCAACAATTCCTTCTAATTTGGGGTTAGAAAAGCTTACTAATCCATTTTTGCGATCGCAGCAACCAACAATACAAACTGCGGTTAATAGTAACGATCCAGGCCAAACTTTTGCTCGACTGCGCGGAATGAAAGACAGGTTTTAGAGCCATCTAACTAAGTTTAAGCGAATTTTTAGCTAACCACTGAGATACAGATTCTTGCGTTTCCTCCCCTGCTGCTAAACGAATCATCACTAAAACTGCTTCCATTTCTGGAACTTTAAGCAGAAACCCATTCAAATAAAGAAACGTAAGTATAGAAACAAAAGCCACCCTTTTATTGCCATCTACAAAAGCATGATTTTTAGCAAA
>JACCVJ010000101.1 GCA_013698215.1 Tatlockia sp.
TGAGGACAACTAACATTTCGGCGATCGCATCCCTGTCTACCAATCGCCCTAAACCTGGATATACCAAAGCCAACAAGGTTAGTAAGCCGCGAATTGCTGGATAACTGTTTAAAGGACGCTGATCGCCCATTGGTGCTACAGCAATGCCTTTTTTACGCAGAATTTCTACTAAACTATAACGGGCGATCGCATCTAAGCCCGGAGCAATTATCGCTATCTCTTGCGCCTGTACTACTCCCGATTCTAGAGCGCGGGCGACTTCTTCCCCAGTTTCTCTGAGCAATTCGGCGCGGGAAGTAGTCGCAATTGTTTGTACATAGCTAGGTAAACTGACGAGCGTTAGTGGTTGGCTTACAACTTCCGTCATCAGTACAGCCACTTCTGCTAAAGTCTTTACGGGTGACGCTATTAAGATTTCTACTTTTTTACAACGCGCAGTCAAACCCGCTAAATACTCAGGATCGGAGCCTAACCCCAATCTAATCGCCCCGTCAGGATTATAACTAAAAGCGCCGACAACTCCTCGATCTAGCAAAAAGTCAAATAAATGCCGCGCTACCCCCGGATAATCATCAACATCATCTGCTAGTAGATAACGATAGCGCCGCAATAAATGTTGCTGGTAATTTGGATCGGGTAATAAGTGTTGATAGTACAATTCAGTAATTATGCCGTAGGTTAATAAACCTCTCTCCATGCACCAACTCCGCCAATGTAGCAACAACTGAGCGTAGTCTATTTTCCCCTCTACTTCATCCTCTAAGCCTTGGGCTAAAACTGTAGCAATTTCTTCCGTTGGCGTACCGCTATAAGCTGCTAATTGCAATAAGTCCAAAATGCGCCGCACCAACCGATACTCACCGACTCCCGCGATCATTTCCTCATCTAGCTGTTTCCACAGTTTAGTTGCTAATTCTTGCTCGGTTTCTGGGCGCAGTCTTACCGGAAATTGCGCCTTGAGATTCAATAATCCAATCAACAAAGGCCAATATAAAATTACCTCATCTTGCAAAAAACCCAAGGGTGTCTTGGCGCGAATAGGATATCTACCACCAGTAGCGGCGACAAGGCGCTCTACTAAATCTTGGCGGTTGTCGTTATTTGCAGCAAAAACTAACACTGCTGGCTCGGTTTTTTGCCAATCTAACTTTGGCGGGATTTTTAGCGCTTTTTGCTTCAGGCGGTGAGATTGGCTATAGTGTTCGGCTTTTGAGTCCATCCACAGACAGAATTGCTCTACTAAGCGCGTAGTTTTACCCGTATTACTCGAACCTGCTACCCAAACAGAATCTAATCGTACCAACTGTTACCTCGTAGATTTGCTAAGATCCCTCGTACATTAATGTAATCTTAAAAATTGCCAAATAAGGCTGGATAATTTTCTGCGATGAAAAAGTCTAGTTTGCTTTCTAATATATCTTCCTACTTACACGCTGCTTATCAAAGCTACTTGCAAACCACCGAGCGAAGTCTCAACAGGGCCCATGAAGCGGCTTCCCTAATTAAGGCTATGGAAGACGAATACTTCAACGGCGAGCAGATCCCCGCTCAACACGCCTTGTATGGTAGCAGTGTGATGAATTATCTGCACTCGGAACTTGGCAAGTTTTTAAAAACTGTCCGCATGAGCTTAACAGAATTTAATTTTAGCCGCTCGTGGTTTAGTAATTTTAATCAAAAAACTCTCAAATTAGCCAGAAATAATGGTTCGGGTATAGTTAATAATACTTTTGACATTCAATCTAAAACCTATGCTGATGCTGTTTTAGAAAAACTAAGTTTTATTGACCAAGTAGTAGGAAAATACACTGATATTAAAGAATTTTCTGTAGATGCACCTCCTCAAATTACTCGGATTGAACGAATCGCTACCGATAATATTCCGCACAAATCACCTCCACCTAATTTAACTAAACGCCCAGAAAGTAAGGCAGAAGGAACGAGTGTTTTACCCCGCTCGATCCTCAGCACTCTCAATCGCTTAAAGATTGAATTAGATCCTAAATCTGAGGAAGATGTTGTTCAAAAGTTTCGTTATTCTCAAAGGCGAACTTTTCTATCTATAAAATTAGTTTTATTGCTAGTAATAGTACCTTTTTTGACCTTTCAATTATCAAAA
>JACCVJ010000104.1 GCA_013698215.1 Tatlockia sp.
ATGGGAGTATCTATTTCTCCGTTGAGCATTTGCAAAGCAATTAACAGCAACAGTAAGCCTCCAGCCACTTCTAGCGATCCTATGCTGATATTTAAGTAATCTAAGATAGCTTGCCCAGCAAAAGCAAAAGCAAGTAATACCGCCGTTGCTACTAAACTAGCTTTATCAACTACTTTATTTCTTTGTTCTGTTTCCATGCCTTTGGTAAGCACGAGAAATAGCGGTGCATTACCCAAGGCATCAGCTATAACAAATACGGCAATAAAAGCTTTAACTAGGACAGTAAAATTCACTAGGTTGCGGGGAAAAAGGTCTTTAATAACCTTAACGTGAATCTTATCTGAACTTGCCGCCATTGCTTTTTAGTCGGAGAAAGCGATCGCTCTCTAAAATAGACTTGCTAGATAAAGGCATTGGGGTTGAAGTTGCTTTTAGTCATAAAAAGTTAATATTGAGGGTCATATTTCAGATAGTACGATAAGGATCTCGTCATCTGCTGTTTCAGGGTCAGTCTATTTCCTCTTTTTTCTACGTCCTTCCCTAAAATGGCACTACCCATTATTGTTTACAAGCAGTCTCTAAAGACTTATCATTACTGAACAGAAGGGAGAGAGTTTTGTACTCATGTTCCAAGCGAGGCGCAAATGAAGCAGCAACTTAGGTTTCAGTCTAGTTTTTTAGTAGGCTTGATCTGCGCCCTTAGCACTTGTGTTGCTCTACCAGCAGCAGCTTTACCAGGACAAGACGCTGGGGAAGTAATACAATGGTCACGTAATCATCCGTTAATTGCTGTACTCCTACCTAGCATCAAATTACAAACAGCAGAACCCGATCTTTACTCTTCATCTAAGTGCCAAGGTAACGAGTTAAGTTTTGCCGTTTGGGCCCCTAAAGGATTGGTAACTGGAGAACTCGTCGATTATCGCTCTAGTGATACGTCTTTCAATTTCAATCCGAAAAATTCCGCCGGAATTAATCTGATTCGACAAGTATACGATGCTAAAATCGCTCAAGATTTTGCATCTTCCACCCTGATATATCACAAAAACGATCGCACTCTCAGACCCAGTTTTTATCAAGGCAAGCTCTACGGATATATCACTCGACACTTTCGCGATCGCAGTCGCGAGGATCAAACTCACCAACGCGCTGCGTCACAACTAGAAGTTGTGCCTCTGGGTCAACTAAAAAACGAAATTCAAAAAGATAAGAAAACTCTACGGTAGTGCCATTTAGGAAAAGATAGAGGAGCGAGTAACGGACTTGGGATTAATAGTTGGGTTGTCGTGGTAAAAATTAATTATTCACTATTTGTAATGTCGAATCCGCCGATCGCCCAAATTCTTCTGGTGCGTATTGCAAATGTACTTCTGCGCCGGGATAGCTAAATGTACCTGGAGTAACCGAGCGGACTAAGTAATGTAGGGTATATACTCCAGCGTTATAAAAGTCGCTATATGCCACAATGCGATCGCTATAAATATTTTTATAGTCGATTTTCCAATTATCTTGTCCAGCTTGAAAGTAAGGGGTTGCAGTTTGAAAACTTGTATCTACCGCCTCAAAACCTGCGGGGATAGG
This sequence comes from Tatlockia sp., assembly GCA_013698215.1. Taxonomy (GTDB): domain Bacteria; phylum Cyanobacteriota; class Cyanobacteriia; order Cyanobacteriales; family Chroococcidiopsidaceae; genus Aliterella. The sequence goes on from JACCVJ010000104.1 coordinate 1,582, forward strand.
GTCAGTTATTACTATATTATTTACGGGATGGTCGGTAGTAATTTCTAACCCAATATCAAATACTTGTCCAGTAGTGACTTTTAGCGGATCTTTGGTATCGTAAAGCCCAAAACGACGCAGCAAGTTGTTACTATTAGCGGCTCTTATTTCTCTTACTATCCGCAAACCATTTAAAGCGCCGCTTTGCTTTCCTTGCAGGCGATAGCGGTAAGCAACTAAGTAATACAACAGTCCTTTACCGGATTTTTTGAGGATTAAGTCTTGTTTCCCGCGTGGTAGTTTAGCGATGGGGACTTGTACGTTTAAACTAATTTGATTTTTTGTGAGTTGCGATCGCGCTATTTGCTTTTTAGCCAATTGTACCGTAGCTTCCAAGTTCTGGGGCGGGGGTTGAATTTGGCTGTATTCTACCAGTGCTGTTAGCGCTTCTGCGTTGTCATAAGTCGTTGCCCAAGTTCCCGCTCGTCGCAGGCTCAAAAGCCCTTTTAGTACTCGATCTAGCACCTCTGGCGAGCTTTTTTGAGCGACAAATAAACGCAATGCTTGAGCTTGGGCGATGGTAGGCGAATTTAACCACTTCCAACCCGCAGGTAAATTAACTGTGGCGCTGCGTCCGGTTTGGGAAACAGTTTCTTGGAGTTGGTCAAATAGTACCTTAAATTCTGCTTGCCATTGAGGAAATTGAGAAAGGTAACGAGCTAGTTTTATTTGGGTAACAAAGTCGAATTTACTTCTATATTCGTAGATGTCTGCTAAAAAGTCTGTCCGTTTATTGCCTAAAGCTATCAACGCCTGTAAACGCAGTTGATTTTTACATAATTGTTGCTTGCAATAGTCGTATTGACCAGGATTAGCCAGGAGTTTGTCTAAATAACTCTCTAAACGCTTAACCATTGCGGAATTTACTTGTAAACCTACTTCTTTAGCTTGCGCCAGACTTTGCGCTGCGTAAGCAGAAACAAAAGCATCGGAGCGCTCTTGCTGAGGGAAAGACGCAAAACCACCATCGGGTTTTTGGAGGGTTTGCAATACGGCTAAAGCTTGGTTTGCTTGCTGTTGGGGGTTGAAATCGGTGAACTTTTGATTGTAGGTTGCGCCTAAGTATGTCAGATTGGATGCGATCGCAAGTTGACTCGCTGCTGGTTCTAAAAATGGTAATGCATCATCGCCTAAAACTTGCTTTGCGGGGGCGGTTATTTGGGAAATTAGCGTACTTGCAAGAGAAACTTGTAATCCTCCCGTGTCATTGACAACATTTTTGGCGATATTTAGGGGAATTTTTACTTGTTTATCGGTTACTCCAGTTTCTACAACTTGTTCTGTCACCTTCAATGATTTAACTTCTAAAGGAACATTAAAAGCATCAGTTTGATTATTTAGCTGGGTTGTAAATTGAACTTGCGTTTCACCTGTGGTATTTGCCACCATTGGGAAACGGTAAGCGCGAGTACCTGACTCTGATGCAATGTTTTGGCTACCTGAATTGTTTGCAAATCCAACTCCCCCAGTAAAATTGCCCTTTATAGCCAGCGTTGCAGCTTGTCCTGTATTGTTTGTAACTGATAAACCACCTTCAAAGTAATCGCCTGGGCGCACAAATTGCGGTAATACAGCGTTAGATAGCAAAGGTTTGGTGGTTATAAACGTTGTTTCGCCGTTGCCAAAATGCAGATTTCCATCGGTAGCAACTACCATTACTCGCCAAGTTGTTAAATTATCGGGTAACTTGAAAGTTATATTAGCTTTTCCCTCTGCATCTGTTAAAACTGAGCCGTTGTAGTAAGCCAAAGCTTGAAAATTCTCTCTAAGGCGCGTACTTGCAGCACCGTTAGACAAACCGCCACCGTAACCCCAGCCTTTTTGTAATGGTGAAGAAAGCTGTTGTAAGACTACATCTGGGCGATTGTCTGCAAACCTGGTAGAAATTGGTTGCTCTGCATATACTGTTGATACTAAATCCGGTACTCTATAACCGCTTAGTTGCAATACAGCCTCGTTTACAACCATCACAGTAAATTGTCCTTGGATAGGTTTATTTTCCTTATCCATCATTTCTAGCTGTACGGTTTGTTCTGCGCCTGGTTGTAAGCTTTGATTAGTAGCCTTTGCTTGCACTGTTAAATATTTATCGTCCAAATTAGTTTTAAACGGTGCAAACCCAACTTGTACTAATTTATCTAATTTTCCTGGTTCTACTTGCGCTAATGGTTCGCCTTGGCGGACTAAAACCACTTCTACCGCCGCATTGGGTAGCATATCTGCGGTAACTTGAAACTGAATTTGTGGCGCTGCGCCTTTAACTTGAACTATACGACGCTCAATAAAGTTGTGGCGAATAATTGCAAAATGCAACTCTCCTTCCGGGTAAGGAGATTGAATCAAAACTGTTGCAGTTTCTCCAGGTTTGTAGGTTTCCTTATCTAAACGTAGTTCTAAACGATTATTGGTATATCTATTCCCCCAATCTACCGGACTTTCACCCGCCGCCCATATCTGCGTATCTGTAGCTGTAACATCATTTTTGGCATCAGCAAAATTAGCTTGAATGCGATAGGAGCCAGATTCTGAAGGTGTTAGAGAGACGGTTTGCGGGGTCTGCGCTGACGTTATTTCTGTTTTTTGACGGGTTTTGTACTCTACCTGATTTTTAGGGGCTTGACTGCCTTCTATAACTTGAGTCACACTGCTGTAGATAATTTGCTGTAATTCCAAACTTACAGATTTTCCGGCGATCGCATTTCCGGCGCTATCGGTGACAATTACTTGTACAGGGAAAGATTTATCCGCATCTACAACAAAATTGCTCTGCAAACCAATCAAGGCTGCGCTCGGTAATACTGTAAAGGTCTTTGAATTAGCTACCGATAAATTAGAAACATCTGTAACTTGCGCGTCTACTCTGTAACTCATCGGATAAGGTACATCTTTAGCGACGGGGACAACTTGGCTACTTTTACCTGCATTATCAAGTATTTGCTCGGATTGCAACACATCAGTTGTAATTTCTGGTGCTTCTTCTGGCCAAAACCACTTGCGTCCAAAAGAGAATTTTTCCCACTTTTGGGGTGTAAAATCTGTTTGCTGGCGAGTGACGTAATATTGAACTTTTCCCCCTTCTACGGGAGAACCAAATAAGTAATTACTACTAGCATTTGCTGTTACTTTTTCGCCAATAGCAACGAAATCTTTATCTAAAGCGAGATCGACCTTGAAATTCGGCGGTTTAAACTGGGCAATGCGAAAATCTCCGGTTATTTCCGCCCCATTGCTTGCTTTTGCTTGAATATTATAGTAACCCAAAGCTTTGTTAGGTGCGATCGCATATTCTAAAGAAAATGTCCCAAATTCGTTAGTTGTCTGACTACCCAAATCTGTCTTTTTACCTTCAGGATCTTCTAACGTTACTTTATAAACAGTGTTTTTATCTTGCTCTATTGCGCCATTTTGCAGATGATACGCCATCCCGGTAAACCAAGCTTTTTCGCCTGGTTGGTACAACTGTCTATCAGAAAAAACTACCCCTCTAGATTGGGGTTTACCATTATCCCAACCTGCATCTATACCGAAGTCGTAAGCGCCGCTATACTCTAAAGAACGAGCAAAAGTCCAGTCTTTTGATTCACGGGCGATCGCCAAGAGTTTAGGCGCGTCTTCAGAAGTGGTATAACATTGCTGTAAAGCTTGGCGATTAAATAATACTGTACCAGTTACGTCTGTTTGGGCGATCGCACAAGGTTGAGGTTTAATGTTAGATTTTGCTTCTAACTTAGATTGATAAATCTCTACACTTGCATTACTTACCACCGCACCATCGCTAAGGTGATGTACTCGCACCATTCCTGAATCGGGAAACCATTGGGCAAAAACTCCTAAATTAGTTAACTGTACCAATCCATAATTAGTAGAGTCGCGCCATTTTTGTTTACCTTCGTCTTGGTAAGTATTAGTTCGTGCTTGCACTCCATAAGCCAACATTCCCGTAGCTGCGCTGAGTTTTTCTTTTAAAGGTACAGCAATGTCTTTATATTTATTTTTCTTACTAGATACCTTAAAACTCTGCCAATTATCAGGAGTTGGGAGTAAATCCTTACCTTCTCCTCTGGGGTAAGCAGAATCAGTATAAACTAAATCCGTAGGTTGCACTAATTGATAAGCCGCTTTATATCTCGATTCTGGCAGATTAATTGTAGAGATATTCAGTTGTAAATCCTTACCAGATGGAAAAATATTTAAGTCCGATGGAACCCATATATCTCCTGCTAAATCACCCGTTTGATATTTTATAGTTACGGGTTTACCTAAAGTTTGCCCAAAAGTATCTTTAACATTAGCGCCAAGAGTAATTGTATAAGTAGTTTCTGGTTCTAAAGCATAAGGATTAAGGTTGACAATTTTATCGGTTTCATAAACTTGGACTAATCGCGGAGTTTTTTTAGGTGCGGGAGTAACAGTAATGTCTGCGCTAGACGATGCTACCAAAGGATTATTAAATTGCAATTGAGCGCTACCTTTAGTAAAACGTCCAAAAGTACCGCCAGCATCCGGTTGTCCGATAAACTTAATCTCCTCAAAAGCAAGAGGTGCGTAAGTTGCAACCTTACTTACAAAAGGCATTGTACTAGGTAAATTCCCCTTAAGACTTCGCAAACCTGAAGCTGCTTCAACGCGATAAGTAGTCGCTTTAGTTAGAGTTTGGCGGGGTTTTAAGCTATAAATCCAATTGCGAGTAGAGGGAGCGAATTTATCTTCTGGTTCTATATATGCAGATTTATCCTCCGCGT
>JACCVJ010000106.1 GCA_013698215.1 Tatlockia sp.
ATCCATGCCCAATTTATTTTCAGCTAAAACAGAAGTATTCTTAGCAGGATAGTATTTCTCGCACTCTGAGCTTTGAACTTTATAGTAATAAGCAGCCTCATTGCAGTACAACTGAAAATCTGCATAGCTACTTATGGGCTGACTGCTCGTAGCTTGGTTTAGGCTGTTCGCTCTAACGGGGGAACCTGCCAAAACATTACTTGCTAGTGTGAGCAAGGAGTAAGTCAAAATTAATCTCAGACCTAGTTTCATAGTTTTCTACCTAATTTTCCCCCAAATTAACTCTTGCTCAAAAACACCGCCTAGGGAGAAAATACTGAGATTTCTAAAATATTTCTAAATTCTGGTTTCAACTGTTGGGTGGCAAAAACCAAAGTGGCTGACACCAGTTCTCCAGGTGTAGTGTAGGATGCTCGAACACTTGGATTGCCTTTGAATACACAATTGATGCCCAGATACCCGCCGGGTAGCCAGTATCTATTTAGGTTGGGCAACCGAGCTAAGCAGGCAGTAGAAAGGCTGTAAGGCTTATGAAGCAAGAGTTTATTAACCGAACTTAGTTGGGCAATACCCTGGTGCTTTCCCAAGCAGTGGAGCTAAACCAGTACCTAAAAGGAGGAGACCCCAGAGAGGGTGAATAGCTTACCAGGTAAGCCCAAAGCATAGAAAAGTAAGACCAGGCAACCCAACGATGTCAACGTAGCGCTCTAACCAACTGAGCTATACGTCCAAGAATCTCTAAAGATAGCATATATTTGACGGAGTTTTTAAAAAGCCGCCGAAATAAAATATCGGCGACTTAAAGCTTTTTAGACGCTCATTGTAGACTTTGACCAAACACCATGCTCATCTTGAGCAAATTGTTCGCGTACCACATCCCAGGCGTGATGTTCGGCTTTAGCTTCATCACTAGAATTTGCTAGTTCAGCATTATAATTAGCAACAAAGGCGCGTTGAGCATCTTCCGAAAGATGAGAGCGAATTTCTGGCGACAAATGGCTGGGATCTTCAATTTGACCAGAGCGTCCACGAGGTAAGGGGGTTTCGTTAGTATGGGTTTCTTCACCGCCAGCACTTTCTAAAAGTAGTTGAATTTCACCAGACTTATCCGCAGGGACTTCTACGGCTACTAAAAAATCTCCCGCCTCAATCCGAGTTTGGTAAATAGCGGCTTTTTCTTCAGGCATTCCTAAAGTTACTAAAGCAGATACTAATCCGGCTCCCGCGCTTCCAGCCAATGCACCGCTAGCGGCTCCTAGTAAGGCGGCTCCTAGGGGGCCAGCAGCTACTAATGTACCCACAAAAGGCACAAACAACACGCCTACACCTGTTAGTAAGGCTAAAGCAGAACCAAATAAGGAACCAAAGATTGCACCTTGTTTTAGTCCGCCTAAAATTACATCTTTTTTGGTGAGAAAACCAGCAATTTTAGTTTCTGAATGAAAGTTTTTGCCGACTACAGAAATGTCATCACGGGAAATTCCTCGATCTATTAGGCGACGAACTACGCCGTCGATTTGAGCGTTTTCTTTAAATATTGCCGATACTGTACGGGCTGTAACGATATTAGACTGGGTGGTGGTAGGGTCAGTAGCAGTCATTTAGTTCTCCTTGAACATTTATTTTGCTTGTTCTTACTTCTTGGAGAATATCAAGCCGCTAGTTACCCGCCTTCAGCCATAGGGTTGATTAGTAAGTTTCAAAAGAGTTAGTTCTAAGGTCTCCGTAGCTTGTCTTGGACAATACCAAAAATTCCTGTGGCGATCGCACTCAATAACAACAACCATAAAATTCCCCCAGGAATAAAGCTTAATATGCCAAAGCCTCTTAGTACCCAAATAACTAAGGTAATGCCGAGAATAATGCCGATTACCTGGATAATTTTCACTCTTTATCTGCCTAGCTGAAGATTAAAATATTTATTAAATAATGTAACAATTGAAGTTGTAGCCCTACAAAAACTATTTTATTATGGACGACAAAAATTATTCTTGGAAAGGCAGCCCTAACGCTGGACTTGTATTAACAATTTTGGCATTACTTGGCGCGGTTGCAGTGTTTACCGTTGGTTTTGC
>JACCVJ010000140.1 GCA_013698215.1 Tatlockia sp.
AGGTAAAGCTGAAGCGCAACTTTTAGACGCAGAAGCGCGGCAAAAATCGACAATTTTGCAAGCGGAAGCTCAACAAAAAACTATCGTTCTCCAAGCCCAAGCGGAACGCCAACAGCAAGTATTAAAGGCGCAAGCTACCGCCGAAGCCTTGCAAATTATCTCCCAAACCTTGAAAACTGAGCCTAACGCTCGTGAAGCCTTGCAATTTTTACTTGCACAGCATTATCTAGAAATGGGGATGAAAATAGGTAGCAGCGACAGTAGTAAAGTTATGTTTATCGATCCGCGCAGCATTCCCGCCGCTTTGGAAGGAATGCGAAGTATTGTCTCGGAAGTCAAGCCAGAAAATCGCCAAGCTTAACCCATTAAGATTACTGTATCAATGACGTGAATTACCCCATTATCCGCCTCAATATCGGCGGCGAGTACCGTAGCATTTTTGACTTCAAACCCATCAGAGCAATCTATAGGAATGGGCGAACCTTCGACAGAGGTTACAGTTCCAAGCTTTGCTAAATCAGCTTGCATCAATTTACCGGGTACGACATGAAAAGTTAGAATCCTTGATAATTGAGGAATATTTTGGACTAAAGTATGTATTGTTCCCGGCGGGAGTTTGGCAAAAGCATCGTCATTAGGAGCAAAAACCGTAAAAGGGCCAGGACTTTTGAGAGTTTCGACTAGGTTTGCTAGTTGTACCGCCGTTACTAAAGTTGTAAAAGAGCCAGCACTAACAGCAATATCTACAATATCAGGCATTATTTTCACCAAAGAGTAGTTTATAAAATGATGCGAAAATCCCCCTCTCACCGATAATCTTGGCTTTGAATATCTCTTAACCGAGCTTCTGGACGCTTAAACCTGTCGATTTGACCTTCAAAAAAAGCTCGATTTGCCTGCAAATGCTTAGGATTGGGGTCATCTAAAGGATAAAGTAGCGCGGCTCTTAAAGCTTGAATTACCGCCGAAGTAACGCAGTACATTGAGCGCTGGAAACTAACCCCTAGTTGAATTAAGGTATCCTGTTCGCCGCGACAGTAGTTTTTGTAATACTCCACCAAATAAGGAGGCAAAAAGTGCAGCATATCTTGCATTAGTAATGTTGGAGGAATCCCCGCCGTCCCTACCGGAAACACATCTGCGTACAAAATGCCGTAATGAAAATCTTTTTGATGTTCCGGTACTTGTTTAGCTTGCGCGTTGTAAGACTTTGTCCCGCGAAAGGGTGCAGTACGATAAAAAACCGCCTCCACGTAAGGTAACGCCGCCTCATACAGCCAAGTAAAGCCGCAAGATTTGGGGATAATTTCGTACATTTCCCCGCGAATGTAAACATGATGGTAAATAGGACGACCAGCAACGGCAAATATGCCATTAACAAGAAAATTCATTGCTTCCGGGACGCTGGTAATTTTACCCTCGTCATACAAATCGCTCATTTCAAAGAAAACTGGAGCCATTACTTCCCAAAACAAGCCCAAATTACTGTAGTAAGATAATTGGCGCACTTGTTCGATAAACATTTCTGGGAATAGCTTATACATCCCTAGCATAGCTGGGTTGCCCTGGAAATAAGCCTTAATTGCGCGATCGCACGCTGCGATATATTCCGGTGTATCTAAGTATGGGTCAAACTTTCCTCCCATCCCTCGATGCCATAACATTGCTTGCATACAGGCTTCGGCAAATTCCATGTTAATGCGATCATGCCATAAATGATGCAATAACTTAGGCATTTTGATAGTTTCCCCTTTATCCATAAATGCCAATAGTTCAGGATGAGCGGTAGCTGCGCCTTTTTGCCAAATTCTTAAGTCTGCATCTTCTCCCGCATAGTGATTATGTAAGTCTAAATACTCTTGAGGTAAGAAGTATTTGAATGCAGGTAGGGGGTTTAAAAATACGCGCTCGGCGATGTAAAGTAAATCACGCCAGTAAAAATCCATCGGTACAGCATAGGCTTTATACAAACCAATAATCTGCATTAAGTTCTCTGGCGTGTCTGGTAGCATTGCACCACCTGCTTCTAAGCGGTGAATGACATAAGCAAATTCATGGGTTGACGGTGGAAGTTTAGTAGAGGTTGCGATCATCATAGTTTTAGTTAGGAATTTTGGAAAGGATTACAGTAGCGTTACTTTGCGCCAAACTTCGATCCCCCCTAACCCACGTCAACAAAGCGGTCAGGTTCAGCTACACCGCTTTTTGACTCCCCTTAAAAAGGGGGGAAATATCTTTTTCAGTTTTTCCAGGCAATTTCTATCGACGAGGAACACCGTATACTCGCAAAACATCGCTAAAAGTAGCGCAATAATTCGGCAATCCTAAGCTTTCGGGATTAACGGGATTTTCGTAACTAAAATGTCTGTAAGTTAAACAAAACCTATCCCAATCTGCCATTTGAATGCGAAATAGCGGAATCAAAATATTAGCTAAAGCTAAAGTTATAGGAATACGAAAATAAATCTTTTTGTTGAGATAGTTACAAGCTTCCTCAATTGCTCCATCGGCAGTTATCCGTTTTTGACCTAATACTAATTGCCGCGATTCCTCAGCTTTTGGTTGATTGTCAATCAAGTATCTAATAACCTCTGCAACATCTTTTCCATGAATAAAGTGGAAACTACCATCAGCTTTAAAAAAACGAATTAAATGAATTAATTTTGTAATTTCTGGGATTCCTGCCGACAAATGCGAGTAAGGTTTAGTGTTATCTCCTCCCAAAACTAAGGTAGGAAAAATTTTAGTTATTTTAGATTTAATCGCACTATTCGCTAATTTCTGAAAACACTCGTATTTAGAACGAATGTAATCTGTACCAATTTCTCCTGCTTCCTTAAGTAACTGGTTGTG
>JACCVJ010000142.1 GCA_013698215.1 Tatlockia sp.
ATACCGATGCCATGAAGGTTTGCTTGTACTCGCTGATGGCTTCTTTTAAGAGCTTCTCAGCTTCATCACCTAGCTTTTTCTCGCTGCGGAGCAATTCGCCATACTGGGCTTTGCTACTCTTGAGATAATCCCGCAGTCCTTGAGTGTAAGCAGCTATTTGGTCTACAGCAATGTCATCTAAATAGCCGTTGATTCCCGCGTACAGAATTGCTACTTGGTCGCCGACCGATAGAGGCGAGTATTGAGGCTGCTTCAGTAGTTCCTGCAAACGCTTACCTCGTGATAGCTGATTTTGGGTTGCTTGGTCTAAATCCGACGCAAACTGAGCAAATGCCGCCAAATCATCGTACTGAGCTAGTTCTAGCTTGATTTTTCCAGCTACTTGCTTCATCGCTTTAGTTTGAGCCGCCGAACCTACCCTTGATACTGAAATACCAGGGTTTACAGCCGGACGCAAGCCAGAGTTAAACAAGTTGGAAGATAAAAAGATTTGACCGTCGGTAATCGAAATTACGTTAGTAGGAATGTAAGCCGATACGTCTCCAGCTTGAGTTTCGATAATTGGTAACGCTGTCATGCTACCTTCACCGAGTTCGTTGCTCAATTTTGCCGCCCGTTCTAGCAAGCGAGAGTGGAGATAAAATACATCTCCTGGGTAAGCTTCCCGTCCTGGTGGACGACGCAATAGTAGCGACATCTGACGGTAAGCTTGGGCTTGCTTGGAAAGATCGTCGTAAATAATTAAAGTTGCTTTGCCCTTATACATGAAGTATTCAGCCAAACTCGCGCCTGTATAAGGAGCCAAGTATTGCAAGGTAGCGGGAGCATTAGCATTAGCTGCTACAACGATGGTGTATTCCATCGCGCCTTTTTCTTGCAGCACGTTGACAATATTGGCTACCGTAGAAGCTTTTTGCCCGATCGCTACATAAACGCAAACTACATCTTCACCTTTTTGGTTAATGATGGTGTCAATGGCGATTGATGTTTTGCCAGTTTGGCGATCGCCAATAATCAATTCCCGTTGTCCGCGTCCTACAGGAATCATCGCATCAATAGCTGTGATCCCAGTTTGCATGGGTTCGTATACCGAACGACGCTCAATAATTCCGGGTGCGCTAGATTCAATTAAACGGCTTTCGCTAGTATTGATGTCACCTTTGCCATCAATAGGAATTGCTAGAGCATCCACAACTCTACCAATCATTGCATCACCGACGGGGACTTGAGCAATTTTTCCAGTAGCCTTAACAGTGCTACCTTCTTGAATATCTCGCCCTTCACTCATCAATACCGCGCCTACGTTGTCTTCTTCGAGGTTTAAGGCGATCCCAATCGAGCCATCTTCAAATTCGAGTAATTCCCCAGCCATCGCTTTTTCTAAGCCATAAATCCGGGCAATACCGTCTCCTACTTGCAATACCGTACCAACGTTATCGACTTTAACATTTTGATCGTATTGCTCAATTTGCTGCTGGATAATGCTGCTAATTTCGTCGGGTCTAATACTAATAGCCATGTTTATCTTTTGTAATTTAGGATTGTTTGACTGCTAAAGGGGATTTAATTCCCGCTCAAATTGCCTTGAGCTAATTAAGGAATATTTAAAACCTTAACTAGCGCTAGTTAAGCTTAAAGACAAGCGGCGCAACTGACCTCGAAGACTAGCATCAATTACCTGAGAGCCAACTTTAACGACTGCTCCAGCAATTAATTCTGTATCGAGTTTCATCTCTAACTCGACTTCGCGGGCATCAGTCATCGCTTTAACTTTATCTTTAATCGATTGCTGTTGAGCTTCGCTTAGTTCTATTGCAGAAGTTACTTCAGCCAGAACTGTTTGATTTAGCTGGCGCAAAAGATTCAAATACTGCTGACAAATGCCTTCTAACAGCACAATTCGCCGCCGATCTACGAGTATTCGCAAAAAGTTACGCAAATAAGGATGGACGCGATCGCCGATTATTTGCTCTAATACGTGCTTTTTGTCTTCCTCTTTAACAAAAGGATTAGCTACAAAATTCTGTAACTGGTCAGAATTTTGGAGCAAGTTCAGTAAAGAGCGGACATCTTCGCCAATCTGCTCAGTAATATTTTGCGATTTTGCCGAAGACATTAGCGCCTGAGCGTAAGGCATTACTACTTCCGAATTTATACCGCTACTTCCTTTCATTAGGCTTCACTCCCTAATAGCGCTATGCTACGGTCTAATAGTTTTTGCTCGACGTTGCTGTCTACTCGCTGACGCAACTCTAATTCTACTTTCTGCAAAGCTTTGGCGACTACTTGCTGGCGTAAATCGGCGATCGCTCTTTCCGTTTCCGTACTCAAGTCATTCGCAGCCATTTGTTTCATCTGCTCTACGTCTAGTGCTGCTTGAGCTAAAATTGCTTCTTTAGCAGTTTGGGCATTTTCCTCAGCAGTTTCGCGGATCCTTTGCGCCTCAGCTTGAGCTTGAGTTAGCTTTCGCTGCGCCTCAGACAATGATGAAGCTGCTTCTTTGGCTCTTTTTTCCGCCGCTTGAATTTCGATGGCAATCCCAGCTTTGCGCTCTGTCAAAATCTTGGTCAACAGACCCTTGCCAAAATAAACCAATGCCCCAATCAAAATTGCTAGATTGATGATATTTGTTTCAAAAATATCAAGATTTAGACCAAAACCGCCTTCTGCTTCTGCTTCCGATGCGTGGGCAAAGCTTGCTTCGGCGGCGGTTAGTAAATAACTTCCGATTATACTCATCTACAACTGCCCTGCTCGATTGCTAATAAAATAAATTTTGTTGTTAGTGCGTGGCAATTGTTTTATCTAGCTGGCTCTAACAGTTTGTCCATAATTTGCCGACCTAGAGCATCTACTTGTTGCTCCAATGAGCGCATTGCTTCAATCTTTTGCGCGTCTATTTCTTGTTGTGCTTGCTCTCTTTGGCTTTGAGCTTCTTTTTGAGCTTCAGCAACTTTTTGATTAGCAACTGTTTGAGCTTCGTTTTGGGCAGTAGTAATGACTGATTGAGCCTGTTTCCGGGCTTCGTTTAACTGCTGCTTGTACTGGGCTGCCAAATGCTCGGTTTTAGCCAGGATTTCGCGGGCATCCGTTTTGCTGGTACGAATAAAATTTGTGCGCTCGTCCAATACTTTAGTAAGTGGCTTATAGAAAATTACGTTCAATACGGCTGCTAGGAGGAGAAATTGCAATGCCATTAACGGCAAAGTAGCGTCAAAATCAAACATTGTTTTCCCTTTCAACTAGAACAGTAGTTTTAATTACAGGCAACATCATTCAACCTTTGATAAATTCAATAAACCCGATTGGGTAATTAGCTTAATCGCTCTCGAAATTAACTGGCTCTTGGCTAGAGACGCGATTTCCACGTCTCTAAATTTGGCTCTTAAGAAGCGAAAGGATTAGCAAACAGCAACACTAGAGCAATAACTAGACCGTAAATGGTCAATGATTCCATGAAAGCCAAGGTTAGTAGCAAAGTACCGCGAATTTTTCCTTCAGCTTCTGGTTGACGAGCAATACCTTCTACAGCGCGCCCAGCAGCATTTCCCTGACCAAGACCGGGGCCAATGGAAGCTAAACCGATTGCCAAAGCAGCAGCGATTACGGAAGCAGCAGCGACTAATGGATCCATGATGATTTTCCTTACTCTAAATGTACAAAATTAAACAAACGGACGTTAATTGATGGGTGGGGTAAGCGTGGAACTGACAGCCTGTGTCAATGTCCTTCTTCTTCCCCACCATGCCCTTCTAGGGCTTCATGGATGTACGCGGCGGCTAGGGTAGCAAAAACCAGTGCTTGAATGGCGCTAGTAAATAAACCCAAAGCCATTACGGGCAGTGGTACAAACAAGGGAACAAGTAAAACCAATACTCCTACCACCAGTTCATCCGCCAAGATGTTACCAAATAAACGGAAGCTTAGGGAAAGAGGTTTGGTGAAATCTTCTAAAATGGCGATCGGTAGTAGTATCGGTGTAGGTTCGATGTATTTTGTAAAATACCTCAAACCTTTTTTACTAAAACCCGCGTAAAAGTACGCCAAAGAAGTCAGTAGGGCTAAAGCTACGGTGGTATTGATGTCATTGGTGGGGGCGGCTAGTTCGCCTTCTGGAAGTCTAATCAACTTCCAGGGTATTAACGCGCCTGACCAATTTGATACAAAAATGAACAGAAATAAAGTTCCAATAAATGGAACCCAGGGACGGTATTCTTTTTCGCCGATTTGATTTTTTGCTAAATCCCGAATAAATTCTAGGGCGTATTCCATAAAATTTTGGATGCCGCTAGGGATTCGTTGGATGTTTCGAGTTGCAGCAATTGAAACTATAACTAGAAGGGCAATTACAAACCACGACGTGAGAAAAACTTGTCCGTGAATTTTCAGACTGCCCAATTGCCAGTAGAAATGCTGACCGACTTCTAAGGCGGCGAGAAACTTATAGTTAAAGGCGTTTAACACACTGAGCATTTCCATTGCGGAAGTTTACGATCCTAAGGTATTAGGAGTTAACTTGCGATCTTTTCTCGATCTAACTTATGAGTCAGGAGTCAAAACCGTGCGGAGAGTATAAACGAGGAGCGTAGCTTTATAGGTCAGAAATCCCAAGAATACTGGCAAGATTTGCAATTGATTCCATTGACTTGCTAAAACTAGCAATCCAACTACCAACGCCAATCGATTTTTATTAAACTTGGGGTTTTCTGCGCCAATTTGCTCAACGTTTTTACCCAACATTTTCAAGTAAACCACACCAGTGCATGACCCGATCAGATAATTTAGGGCAATGTTGAGTGAGTAAAAAATCCATACAGAAATAAAAATTATCCCGGTCAAAACCAAGGTAATCAATAGCAACTCTTGGGAGAGTTGATAAAATTCCTGCATCGATTTTCCCGATTCTGAAGGGACAGAATCCGGCGGAGAATTTTCTTTTACTTCGGGTGTGGTTGTGGGTTCGTTTAGCAAGCTCACAGGACTCGCAAACCTTTTAAATAATTGGTTTGACTCATTAGAGCCAGAAAAGATCGTATCACGTCGCGGTAACGATTCTTAAAAAACAATTAACTAGGCGTGAGCATAATTAGTTGCTGAGTAAGTAAACTTCGCACCTGATTTAACTCCAACGGTACTTGGAGCAAGATTTCGCCTACAGTTTTGGTTAAATTGCGAAGCCCTGCGTGCGCGCTTGCGCTATCGCACTGTTGCATAAACTCAAACTCTGTTTCTGATAAGTTGACAATTTGGTAATCATAGTTAAATAAGCACTTACTCTCCCAGCCTTCCATACAAGGATGACGTTCAGGGATAGCAGCTAAAAGGGTTTCATCTCTAGACCAATCGTTTTTAGGTAAAGGCGCACGTCCTAAAAAGAACTCGTAATGAGCTACTTCGGGATCTAGTAATTCAATCAAACGGAAAGTGGCGCGATCGCTTAATTTTTTTGCTCTTTCCTGTAATGAGGGTTCTTTGCCCAAAAGTCGCTCTAATTGCCAGAAATTGGGATTAGAAAATCCTAAAAAGTCCAATCCTGAAGCATCAATTAGTTCAAATAAAGTTTCAATATTGTAGTCAATCTCGTGGGGATGGACGTACATATCAGCAAAACATTCATCGCGCTGGTTTTCCATTGACCAACGTTCTTTTTCGCGCTTGACAATGCGGTTGTTTTCTGGTAAAGAGGCAAATAGTTTGCGTCCAACTTCTACACCGTCGCGGTAATCGCCTTTGTCATTTTGCAGCAGTGCGATCGCGCGTTGCATTAAACTAATTTCCCAGCGTCCCAACTCTCCATAAACAAAAATGTGCATCAATCCACCGGGAGCTAACTTTTTAGCTAAAGCCTGAATCCCGCGAATCGGATCTTCTAAGTGGTGCAGTACGCCAACGGAGTTGATTAAATCAAACTCTCCTTCAATCTGGTCTGCGTCGTATAGGCTGAGTTGATGAAATTGAACGCGATCGGCTTTTGAACGCTGACAGCGCTCTTTGGCAACCGCTAAAGTACCTTCACTGATATCAATACCAACTACTTGAGCATGGGGATTTAAGTGTACTAAATATTCCGTACTGACACCCGAACCACAACCAGCGTCAAGAATGCGGATATCTTGTTTTTGGGGCTTTTGTCCGGTGCAGAAATTGTAAGCAGCTTGCCAATTCCAGCGCCAGTTGTAACCCGGTGGTGGCTCATCTAGCAAGGGTTCGGGGGGAAATGGGTAAGTATCGTAAAGTTTGGCAACAGCAGCGCTAACGCTTTGAGGATCTGGCATAGTAAGAAAAATTGCAGCATCCCGTAGTTTAACGAATGTCCGACTACTAAGGCTAATAATAAAATTATGAGTAATCGTATTGTTTTAACTACTTTTGGCTCTTTAGGCGATTTGCATCCTTACATGGCGATCGCAGTGGAATTAAAGCAACGGGGTAATAGTGTGGCGATCGCCACAAATGAGGTGTATCGCCCTCAAGTTGAAGCAGAAAACATTGATTTTTTCCCTGTCAGACCCGATTTACCTGCTAAAAACACGGAAGAAGCGCAGGGAGCTATCAAACAAGCTATGGACTCGCAAAGCGGAACAGAGTATGTTTTGCGCCAGTTAATTTTGCCTTACTTGAAAGACAGCTACAACGATTTAATGCAAGGTGTACGTGGTGCGGACTTACTTATCACTCATCCTTTAAGTTTTGCTGGGGCTTTAGTAGCTCAAAAAACAGGTATACGTTGGATTTCCAGCGTATTGTCGCCAATTTCATTGTTTTCAGCATACGATCCGCCAGTTTTAGGCAATCAAATCAGTCGGCTTGAATTAGGGCTGTTTTCCCCTTTAATTAATAGCTTATTGATGTATGTTGGCAAACTTAGTATTTTTCCTTGGAGTTTACCCATACGACAACTACGGGCTGAATTAGGATTATCATCAGCTAGAGATCCTTTTTTTCAAGATCAGCATTCACCAGACTTGGTTCTAGCGTTATTTTCTCAAGTTTTTGCTCAACCCCAAACTGATTGGTATGAGCAAATTTGCGTTACTGGATTTCCCTTCTACGATCGCCAAGCCGCAGAACTATCGCCCGAATTATTAGAATTTCTTGAATCCGGTTCGCCGCCGATTGTTTTTACTTTGGGTTCTGCGGCGGTAAATGATGCAGGTAGTTTTTATATTGAAAGTGCGATCGCAGCTAAACAGTTAGGATGCCGTGCTGTATTGATAATTGGAGAAGATACCCGCAATCAACTACCAGAAAATTTATTATCAGCAGATATCGTTACTTTCAGCTACGCGCCTTATTCTAAAATATTTCCCTATGCTTGCGCGATCGTGCATCAAGGTGGGATTGGGACAACGGCGGAAGCCTTGAGATCCGGTCGTCCTATGCTAGTTATGCCTTATAGTCACGATCAACCCGATAATGCTGCACGGACGGAAAGGTTAGGTGTAGCGCGGATTATTAAACGTGACAAGTATAAAGCGATCGCTGTAGCATCTGAGTTAAAACAGTTATTACACGAGCCAAAGTACGCTCAACAAGCTGCAATTATTGGGGAGCAAATTCGCTCCGAAGATGGCGTAAAGGTAGCGTGCGATCGCATTGAAGCGTATTTGAGTTTATGAAATGCGAGCGCCTTTCCAACCTCAGCTTATCCTCGTAGAACTCCCCATAATCCTGGGAATTCTACACACTTCTTAATATTCAAGCGGAAACTACTCAAAAGGTTTTAAGGTAGGAACTGACCGAGTTAACTTTAAACCGCGATCGCTACCAGTCAGCAATACAAAAATCGAAGTTCCTTAAGATAAGGGTAAAAGCGGCGATTTGTCAAGTTTTAAAGTAGCTCAAAAGGAAGTTTACTGGTATCCCGGTCAGGTTTAATACAGTAAAAAATATGATGGGAGTTTAAATAATCGCATGAGTGTTAAGGCAAGTGGTGGAAGCTCAGTTGCGCGTCCGCAGCTATATCAAACACTAGCAGTCGCAACAATTAATCAAGCGGAACAACAAGACCGCTTTTTAGAGCGTGGCGAACTGAACGAACTGTCTAACTATTTTGCATCGGGAACAAAACGATTAGAAATTGCCGAGACACTAAGCAAAAATGCCGAACTAATTGTGTCTCGCGCTGCTAACCGAATTTTTGTTGGTGGTTCGCCGATGGCTTATTTAGAAAAGCCCAAGGAATTAGAATTAGCCACCGTAGGCGCGCCAGACGATATCAAAACAGGGATGCAGTTAGGAAATATAACCTATGTAGATAGCCGGGGTGGTTTTCTGGAGGGATTGCGATCGCTATTTAATACCTCCAGTAGCGGTGGTGGTGCAGTTCCAGCAAACTTTCGTCCAATCAACGTTGCTCGTTACGGGCCTAGCAATATGCAAAAGTCCTTACGGGACTTAAGCTGGATGCTACGTTACGCAACTTATGCGATCGTCGCTGGCGACCCCAATATCATCGCTGTCAACGTCCGAGGACTAAGAGAAATCATTGAAAATGCTTGTTCTGGTGAAGCAACAATTGTCGCTTTGCAAGAAATTAAGCAAGCATCATTATCTTACTTCCGCAAGGACACAGAAGCGACCGATATTGTCAGTCAGTACATGGATGTACTAATTACAGAATTTAAAGCCCCTACGCCTTCAGAGAAGGTCAGGCAACGTCCTTCCGGTGACTTACAAGGGTTACAGTTACCACAGATATACTTCAACGCTGCCGAGCGTCGCCCTAAATTCGTCATGAAGACGGGTTTGTCCGCCGGAGAAAAGCAAGAAGTAATCAAAGCCGCCTATCGACAAATTTTTGAGCGCGATATTACCCGCGCTTACAGCCAGTCGATATCTAACTTAGAATCCCAAGTAAAAAACGGCGACATTTCAATGAAAGAGTTTGTCCGCCGCGTTGGAAAATCTCCTCTTTACCAAAAACAATTTTTTCAACCCTTTATCAACAGCCGCGCTCTAGAACTTGCTTTCCGTCACTTTTTGGGCAGAGGGCCTTCTAGCCGTGAAGAAGTGCAAAAATACTTCTCCATCGTCTCTAATGGTGGTTTACCAGCCTTAATTGATGCGCTAGTTGATTCTAAAGAATACGCCGATTACTTTGGCGAAGAAACTGTACCATACCTGCGCGGATTGGGTCAGGAAGCCCAAGAATGTCGAAACTGGGGAGCGCAGCAAGACTTACTCAATTACAGCGCCCCTTTCCGCAAAGTACCGCAGTTTATAACTCTGTTCGCCGCTTACGAAAAGCCTCTCCCAGATCAACATCCCTACGGTTCGGGTAACGACCCCTTAGAAATTCAATTTGGGGCAATTTTCCCTAAAGAAACCCGCAATCCTAGCACCAGTCCCGCTCCTTTTGGTAAAGATACTAAGCGGATCTTGATTCACCAAGGCCCTGGTATCAACAACCAAAACAGCACTCCTCAAGCGCGAGGAGAGTTCCCAGGATCTCTAGGCCCCAAAGTATTCCGCTTAGATCAACTTCCCGGAACAAGAAGCAGCAAGTCAGCTAAAGGAGCGAGTGTTAAATACTCGGAAAGCTCCACCCAAGCGGTAATTAAAGGTGCATACTTGCAAGTATTTGGGCGAGATGTCTACGAAGGACAGCGCCTAAAAGTAGCAGAAATTAAGCTCGAAAATGGCGAAATTCCAGTAAGGGAGTTTATACGTCAATTAGCTAAGTCTGATTTATTCCGCAAGCTTTACTGGACTTCTTTGTACGTTACCAAAGCCGTAGAGTACATTCATCGCCGCTTATTGGGTCGTCCTACCTACGGCAGAGTGGAAATTAATAGTTATTTTGATATCTGTGCCAAAAAAGGTTTCTACGCTTTAATTGATGCCCTAATTGACAGCCCAGAGTACAACGAAGCTTTTGGAGAAGATACTGTTCCTTACGAGCGTTATTTAACTCCTGGTGGTGTCGCATCACGGAGTCTTAGAGTTGGTAGTATCAATCAAGATATTGTCAGCGCTAAGGTAGAGCAAGCTGAAACTCCACGCTTTGTCGAATTAGGCGAAGTCAAGGAAATGCGGACGCAGCCAGATATCCAGTTCCGCGTCAATCAAGGCGTTAACAAGCAGCGCGAACAAACCAAAGTCTTTAAGCTCACCAATACCAGCGACAAAGTTGCCTTAAAAACTGCAATTAGAGCCGCCTATCGTCAAGTATTTGAGCGCGATATTGAACCTTACGTTACTCAAAACGAGTTTACAGCTTTAGAAAGTAAGCTAGGCAATGGGGAAATTAACGTTAAGGAATTTATCGAAGGTTTGGGTAGCTCAAGCCTCTATATCAAAGAGTTTTACACGCCTTACCCCAATACCAAGGTAATTGAACTCGGCACTAAGCACTTTTTAGGACGCGCTCCTAAAAATCAAGCAGAGATTCGAGAGTACAATCAAATCCTCGCTTCTGCGGGCATTCGCGGCTTCGTTAGTGCAATGGTAAATTGCGCCGAGTACATTCAGATGTTTGGTGAAGATACGATTCCTTACCGTCGCTTCCCAACGTTACCTGCGGCTAACTTCCCGAATACTGAGAAGTTGTACAACCAGTTAACCAAGCAAAATGACGATTTGGTTGTACCTAGCTTTGAGCCTGTAAAGCCGATGATGGCAACAGACAAGATGCCGATGATGGCAAAAGCGATCGCTGATATGGCTTTTGCAGCCCGTCAAGCTGACAAAACTCAACCGTTATTTATCGAACTTGGTCGCTCCTATAATAACGGTCGTGGTCAGTCGGTGGAAGTTGGTGTTGGTACAACCCGCCGCAAACCTGCACGGATTCATCGCGTTACTAATGGCAATAACGCCGCCGAAACTCAACTGGCAATCAATGCTATCTACTGTCAAGTGATGGATATCTTTAGCGGTCAGGTTCCTGATGGGCTAAGAATTTCCGATTTAGACAGCAAACTGCGTAATGGTGAAATCAATGTCAGAGAATTTGTCCGCACTCTAGCAAGTTCTAATACCTACCGTCGGCGCTTCTACACGCCTTACCCCAATACCAAAGTGATTGAATTCTTGTTCCGTCACATCTTGGGTCGCGCTCCTGCTACTCAAAGCGAAATTCGCCAGTACAACAAGTTACTAGCGGATGGTGGCTTAAAAGCAGCCGTAGATGCGATGGTCGATAGTACCGAATACGCGCAGTATTTTGGTGAAGATGTTGCCCCTTATCCCCGTTACCCCTCCTTGCCTGCTGGTAACTACCTAGGCAGCGTTAAAGCGGCAGCGGACTTAGTTAAGCAGTCGTGGTCGGATCTATCGCCTTCGTCGCTTACACAAGGCTCTACCGGGCGCTAAACTGCCTTAAAATCACTTACTTATAAAAACCAGCAAAGCAAAGTCTTTGCTGGTTTTTTCTATTAAGATCGTTTCATACCAGTTTTTGCCGCTAATTAATGCAATAAAAGATTAAGAAAGTATGTAATTGTCCATCTATATGAAAAATATATTAAAAAGTATTAAGAGGTGAGTCAAAACGTGAACAAAATGCAGGAGAATATTTGCGGAAGGTAAATGAGTTTAAAAGTTTTGTGTATAGGTTTACGCAAGCACCTAAAAAGAATTACTGCTATTAAAGCAGTAGTTGTGTAGAGATACACGCTATTTTAGATAAACTCAGTTAAATAATTTAAGCCCAAACCAGTTTAAAACATTGGTTTATTCTTTTGGAGGAATCGGTTAATGAGTATTGTCACGAAATCAATCGTGAATGCGGATGCCGAAGCTCGCTACCTCAGCCCCGGCGAGCTAGATCGGATCAAAAGCTTTGTTGGTAGTGGAGAGCGCCGTTTACGGATCGTTCAAGCTTTGACAGAGAACCGCGAACGGATTGTTAAGCAAGCTGGCGATCAGTTGTTCCAAAAGCGTCCTGACGTAGTATCTCCTGGTGGAAATGCTTACGGTCAAGAAATGACTGCTACTTGCCTCCGCGACATGGATTACTACTTGCGTTTGATCACTTACGGAGTAGTAGCTGGCGACGTTACACCTATCGAAGAAATTGGTGTTGTAGGCGTTCGGGAGATGTATCGCTCTCTCGGTACTCCTATTGAAGGCGTTGCTGAAGGTATCCGCGCCATGAAAAACGTTGCTACTTCAATGATGTCTGGTGAAGACTCCGCAGAAGCTGGCTCTTACTTCGACTACTTAGTCGGTGCTATGCAGTAAGTAGCTGCAAAACTACTCAAAAAATTGCTAAAGGAATCAAGATATGCAAGACGCAATTACTTCTGTAATCAATTCTTCAGACGTTCAAGGTAAGTACCTTGACAACTCCTCCATGGAGAAGTTAAAAGGCTACTTCCAAACTGGCGAACTTCGCGTTCGTGCAGCCAGCACAATCAGCGCTAACGCCGCAGCGATTGTAAAAGAAGCAGTAGCTAAATCTTTGTTGTACTCGGACATCACTCGTCCCGGTGGCAATATGTACACTACTCGTCGCTATGCTGCTTGCATCCGCGACTTAGACTACTACTTGCGTTATTCAACCTACGCAATGTTAGCTGGAGATCCTTCAATCCTCGATGAGCGCGTACTCAACGGATTGAAAGAAACCTACAACTCCTTGGGCGTACCCATCGGTGCAACCGTTCAATCTATCCAAGCAATGAAAGAAGTAACCGCAAGCTTAGTTGGCCCTGATGCTGGCAAAGAAATGGGTGTTTACTTTGACTACATCTGCTCTGGTTTAAGCTAATAGCTGTACAAGCTAAGTAGTATCTTTATTTGAGGTCTGGGAGTTAATTTGTGAGTGCTAGAAAGTTTTGTTGCTTATCTTGACTAAAGCTAGTCAATGAGTACAGACAGTCTAGTATTGACGAACTGACTCCCAGCCTTTGATCGAACTATAGATAAGAGTAGAGTAAAGGCGATCGCATAGGACTTTACTTACAACCATTGAAATCAAAAATTTTCTTATTAAGCCACAGGAGATTCTCACCGATGCGAATGTTTAAAATAACGGCTTGCGTTCCCAGTCAAACACGGATTCGCACCCAAAGAGAATTACAAAATACTTATTTTACTAAGTTAGTTCCTTATGAAAATTGGTTCCGCGAACAGCAGCGCATTATGAAAATGGGCGGCAAAATTATGAAAGTTGAACTAGCAACTGGTAAGCCTGGTATGAATACTGGTTTAGC
>JACCVJ010000150.1 GCA_013698215.1 Tatlockia sp.
CTTTTCGGCGAAACTTAGGCTGGCGAATCGACCATCATTATCTAACTTCTGACCTTTACAAACAGGCGACTAGCTGCATTATTGATACTACCCCGCGAAAACTTACCCAACCTAGCGATCATGCACCTGTAATTGTCGAGTTTTGAGGTAAAACTCCCAATAATAGAATATTTTTGTCTAAGTCTATATACTTTATTTGGGTTTACTAGCGATAGTTAGTAAACTGTAATGCTACAGGCAATTCTTCTTGCTTTAAGCGCTGAATTACTACTTGCAAATCGTCTTTATCTTTACTAGAAACTCGTACTGTGTCGCCTTGAATTGACGGCTGTACTTTTTTAAACTCGTCTCGAATTAGCTTACTAATTTGTTTAGCTATTTCTTGACTAATACCTTTTTTTAGCTTAACTTCTTGACGGATGCGATTACCACTTGCAGATTCAATTTTGCCGTAATCAAATATTTTTAGAGAAAGGTTACGTTTAGCAGCTTTTTGCTGAAGGATAGAGTGGACGGCATCTAAAGTGAATTCGCTATCGGTGCTGATATCAATTGCTTCAGCGCCCAATTCTACTGTTGTTTGAGTATCTTTGAGATCGTAGCGGCTTTTGATTTCTCGATCAGTTTGATCGATCGCATTGACTAATTCTTGGTGGTCAAAGTCGCTGACAATATCGAAAGAATAGTTAGAGGCCATAAAACTTAACAGGTAAATAGTATATTCAAGCTTAGTAGCTATTAGCCATGTAAAACGCTCAAAACAAACAGCGTACCCGCACAAAGATTACCAATAGCAAACATCAAACTCCGTCCTAGAGGTATGTTAGCAATATAAAACCCTGAATACAGCAACCTTGCTACTACAAAGGTAATTGCCGCAATTTCTGCCATCTGAGAATTTTGCCCTGTAATGTAAGCCATTAAAGCGGCGGCGGCAAAAATGGGGAAGGCTTCTAAAGTATTTTGATGCGCCCAATTAGCCCGTTGAGCATAGGGCGGTAACTTGTCAAACATCGCACGCGGCGCAGCCATGTCATAACCTATCTGGAATCGCCCGTAAGCGACCGCTAAATAGGGAATATAAATTAGGACTGCTGCCGCCACAATGCTAGTTAAAAAAACTGTCGGCGCGGTGAATAGCGATGTCATATTTTAATCAAAGTAGAATAATGTAACCACTTTTCTTTGATCTTCTGCTTCTTGGCAAGTTTGTAACAAAGTGCGGCTGTCATGAAAGGCAAAACAAATAAGTTGCTGACAACGGGAAACAATTTCTTGATTGCACAATGAACTAGCTTCAGCTAAAGACAGGCGATCGTTGCCAGGATTTTCGACTAAGTGCATGACTTCTTCTAACTGCTGGCGAGATTCTTGGGGTTGACGTTCCAAACTTTGCGGCAAAATTACCGTTAGTAAGTTGGGATCGGCACGCATTGCGCCGCGAATTGCTGCCGCATTCGTACCAGCAGCACCAGAAGTTAGCAATCGATTTCCTGATAAAACTAAGGCATAACTCATCATCTCGATTAAGTGTTGATGAGTAAGGGGGACATGGCGCGAACCTAGTAAAGCAATCCGTTTAGAGCCTGTTTGCTGGATTGTTGCTAATTCTTGCGCTAATGTATCGATTTTGGGTATGTCTATGGACTGACTCAAATTGGCGCGATCGCGTTTTTCAAAACAACCTCGTTATTTTAGCAGAGAGTACCGCTATTGAATGCGATCGCCGACTTTTAGTAAATCCTCAAAGATATCTTTTGACAAGAGATAACCTCTTAACTGTTTAAGGCAAAGCCACCGCCGCCTCAATGCCCAATCTAGACAACAAACGGTCAATATTAAAATGCTCTTGCATTAATTGACGGATACAATCTACTTTGACTGGTTCGTGTAAGCGGACTTGTCCAAAAGCGCGATCGACAATTTCCACCGTAGAAAGGGTATCGAGATCGACCGATAAAATCGGAATCTCTAATTCCTCTGCTTTATTGAGAATAAAATCCGGTGGCGGTACTTGTCCAGTGAGAATCAGGCATTGAGTAGAACTTTCCAGTGCTGCTAATTGAATTTCTACGCGATCGCCTCCGGTTACTACCGCCATATTGCGCCGCTTGCGGAAGTATTTAAGCGCCGAATTGACATTCATAGCCCCAATAGCGAGACTTTCTACCATTAAATTCGTGCGATCGCCCCGACAAAGCACTTCCGCTTGCAATTGCTTAACAAGTTCCGCAACGCTGACACTACGCAGCAAAGCATTTTTTGGTAGCATTCCCAGTACGGGGATATTTTGCTGCTCTAAAAATGGGCAAATTTGGCTATGGGCAAATTCTAATTCATCGGCGGGAATATCATTAACCAAAACGCCAACTAAGGATTCACCCAAGCTAAACTTTGCAGCTAACAATGCCTCCATTGACAAAACCGATTGGTAGCGTACTACCAATAATACAGACGCATTAACAGCTTGTGCTACTTGGGGCAAACTGAGGTCAAATAACATTCCTTCTGCTAAATTCCCAGCGCCTTCTAGCAATACCAAATCGCCGCTAGAATTTTGCACGTATTGCCTAGCTTCCTGTTGATAATCAGTTTTATCTTCACCGCTTAGACGTTTTTTTACCGTAGTAGCATTCAAATTTAGTAGTGTTGGTAATAATCGATTAGGTGACAGAGCAAGTATTTGCTTAATAAATTCAACATCTGCTTCCCCTACTTGTCCTTTGTCTTCACTAAAGTTACTCCCTACGGGCTTGCCGTAAGCAATATCCAGCCCTTTTTTTTGCAGTTGATGAGCTAAACCTATTACAGTAGAAGACTTACCACTGTAAGCCTCCGTTGACCCAATTAATAAATATTTAGCCGATATTGGCACGCTTTGCTCCTTATTTTATCTTTGGCAGTAGACCCAGGAGTCTCCACTGGTTCGTTACTTAAGCGCAACTTTTTGTTTATTTTAAGTCCAACTTGAGTTTTACAGGCTAACAATAATATTGCCAATCCCAGGAGAATTTTTAGATTATGTTTAAAGATTAGTCGTCTTTACGCAAAAGTTTACGATAAAACCCTCTAGGAAAATCGGTAGTTTGCGCTAGTTGAAAAGTAACGACTACATCAATTAAAAAATCTACTAATACCGAACTTGCCATCATAATTTCGTAACTTAGCTCGGCGTTCCCGTCAAACTGCATCCGACACCGGACTAAATCGGCAGGTAACGTCGAAACGTTCCAAGTAGCAACAAAAGGAATACTTTCCCCCCCCTCAATTTTACGCTGTCCTTGTAGCACTCCTTTTTTATACAAACTAATGGCTAAAGGCAGAATATTGCGCTTGTTTCCCTGAAAATAAGGCATATACACTCGGACATCTTGAGAATTGGCGGGCTGTAGTTGAGCGAGAGACATGATTAAATATTCCTTAAATTTATGTAAAATGATGGCTAATCTAGGCTGCTGACCATAATATTCCCAAAAACGACCTACTAATTACACAGAAATAAAGAAATTTGCTGCATAATTTTTTTTAATCAAAGTCAAAATGATTGACTCACGGTTTATTATGGGCTGAAGATGTCTTAAGAAAATTCTGATGAGCAAATTCTATGGCTCCACTGGTTGCCAACTATTACTTGACCTATCGCTGCAATGCTCGCTGTCACTTTTGTAACATTTGGGCATTGGAACCGCCAAAGGAAGCCGATTATCAAACGATCGCGCACAATTTGGTTGATTTACGCAAGCTAGGTGTAAATTACATTGATTTTACTGGGGGCGAACCTTTGTTACGCGCCGATGTTGGTCAAATATACCAAGAAGCAAAACGCCTTGGTTTCATGACTAGCATGACGACAAACACAATTTTGTATCCCAAAAAAGCGAAAGAAGTTCAAGGTTTAGTAGACTTTTTAAATTTTTCCTTAGATGGTGCGGATGCTGAAACTCACGACCGATCAAGAGGAGTAAGACTTTTTGACACCTTGGTAGAATCGGTAAAAATTGCCCAATCTTTAGGCGAATATCCCGTACTCAACCACACCGTCACGGCGCAAAACTACGAGCGAATTGATGAAATTGGCGAATTAGGACTGCGTTTAGGGGCAAGAGTATGGCTAAACCCAGCTTTTACCGCCTATGACAACTATAATTCCCAAAAAAACCCGACTCCTGACATGGTGGCGGCAATTCAAGCTAGTGGGAAGAAGTATAAGAATGTCGGGTACAATAAAGCTGCATTGGCTTTTATTGAAGCTGGCGGCAATGATACCAAAAACCCCCGTTGTAAAGCGGTAGATGCGGTAATTGCAATTTCTCCTGACGACCAACTGCTGTTGCCTTGTTACCACTTTGCCCAATCGGGCGTACCCATTAACGGCAAGCTTTACGAGCTTTATCGTGAATCGGAAGAAGTGGAGAAGTATCGCGCTTCTCAAGGGAAGCTATCAGTCTGTGAAGGCTGTACAGTATGGTGTTATTTGATCCCTAGCTTCAATATGGGTATAGACAAATACTGGTGGCTAAATACAGTAACTTATGCCAGCGAATTTTTGGCAAGAAAACGATTCTTACAACGAGCTTGAAGCGCTTAATTCGTTGTTGTCTGAGTTCTCTGAACCAGAGGAATCAGAGGAAAGTGTTGAGGAGTCAGTGTTAGAGGTATCAACAACATCTCTAACTTCTGGCTACCAAGGACGCAGACGCAAAGCGGCGGTAGTTTTGACAGTAGTTTGGGGCGGTACGATCGCCCTACACTTAATTTCCTGGGGTTCGTGGTTTGTTTTAGGCATGACAACACTTTTTGGGATTCATGCCTTGGGACTTGTCTTTACTCGTCCCCGCCTAGCACCAGCACCATTAGTAGGGGATCTAGCAAATTGTCCCAGAGTCTCCTTGCTAGTCGCCGCCAAAAATGAGGAGGCGGTAATTAGCAAGTTGGTAAAAATGCTCTGTGATATTAATTACCCGACAAGTAAATACGAAATCTGGGTAGTGGACGATAATAGTACCGACAAAACACCAGAATTGCTGGCAAACCTGGCGCAAAAATATCCTCAGCTAAAAGTACTGCCCCGCACGGCAGCTAGTGGCGGTAAATCTGGGGCGTTAAATGACGTATTGCCATTGACAACCGGAGAATTTTTAGGGGTATTTGATGCCGATGCTCAAGTGTCGCCCGACTTGCTGCGGCAAGTATTGCCTTTATTTGATCGAGAAACTGTAGGAGCCGTACAGGTACGAAAAGTAATCGCCAATGCTGGGAGTAATTTCTGGACAAAAGGGCAAAGTACAGAAATGGCTTTAGATAGCTATATGCAGCAACAGCGCATTGCTAGTGGCGGTATCGGTGATTTGCGTGGTAACGGTCAATTTGTGCGCCGAGAGGCTTTAGTGCGCTGCGGAGGCTGGAATGAGGAGACAATTACCGATGACTTAGACTTAGCTTTACGCTTGCACCTAGACCAGTGGGATATTGAGTTTTTGAGCTTTCCCCCAGTGATGGAAGAAGGTGTAACTACAGCAATTTCTTTATGGCATCAGCGCAATCGCTGGGCTGAAGGACAATCTCAGCGCTATTTAGATTACTGGAAAGCAATTTTTAGCAATCGGTTGGGAAGGGCAAAAACCTTTGATTTGGCGATGTTTTTGTTAATTCAGCAGATTTTACCAGTCGCTTCTGTACCAGACTTGCTCATGTCTTTAGCCCGTAATCGCGCGCCAATAATGGCTCCCTTGACTGGTATAACCTTGAGTTTGTCAGTAGTATCAATGTTTATGGGTTTGAAAAGGGTACGCAAACAAGAGTCGTTAAACTCATCGGCATTTTTGGCGATCGCCTTGCAAACTCTCCGGGGTACTATTTATATGCTCCACTGGGTAGTTGTTATGGTTAGCACCACTGCACGAATATCGGTCAGGCAAAAGCGGCTGAAGTGGGTAAAGACAGTACACGAAGGCGTTATTGATTAAAAATCTATTTCCTCATCTTCCTCCTCCCAGTCACTAGCAGAAGTAGAAACTTGCGTTACTGGGGGAGAGGTTTTTGAGCTAACAAGTGGTTTTAAGTTAAAGTTGACCGTTTCACCCTTAAAAGCCTCAGCTAAACGTTGAGATGCGAGTTCTAATTGATTGTCAGCTATTTCAAAAGTGTTATCGGTTCTAGGTGTAGCAACTACTGGGGTTGGTTGTGGCGTGACGACGGGCAATTCTGGGGCTTTTGGTGGTGGAGGCGGAGGGGAGATAGGCGCTTTTGGCGGCGGTGTAGTTTTAGCTTCTCTCCCCACTTCTACAGTTACTTTTACTTTTTGCGATCCTAACTTTTGAAAAGCCGCCTCAATATTGGGGATTTTATTTTGTACCATAGCAAGCAATGGTTGAGAGGCAATCCCCACTCGTGCCAAACTACCATCAAAAGATAGCAAGCGGCACTGTTGACTGACAAGAGCTTGGGCTGAATAAGGTTGAATTTCTTTAACTACTTGTTGCCATAAGTCGCTATCTCCATTGGCGGCGGTTGGTTCTGCGTCTAAAGGCTGAGAAGTTATATCTGGCGGTGCAATGGGGTTTGTAGGTGTTGGTTCAACTCTAGTTATTTGCTCAACAACTGGAATTGGTTTAATTTCTTGAATTGGGGCGCTAATAATTTGCTGAGGAATTGCCACCACAGGTTTTTGCGGAGTATTAGCAGACAATAATCCTAATAATGTTACTTCTAACCACAAACGCGGTTGAGTAGAGTTTTTGATTTGAACTTCACTTTTTGCCAGGTGCTGTTGTCCGTTGATAATAGTAGCAATTTCTAACTTCAAGGCTAGTTCACTTAGTTTTGCCCAAGTTGCGGGAGTAAGAGAGACTAAATCGCTACGAGTAGGGGCAGTTTTAGCAATGAGTAAGTCTCGGTAAAATCCAGCGAGATTTTGTAGCACTATCAAGGGTTCGCGCCCTCGATCCATAATTTTTCGAGCGCTTTCTAAGATAGTATCGGGGTGGTTTAAAGCGATCGCATTCAACAATTCTAGGCAATCTTTTTCGCTTACTGAGCCTGCTAAATCCCACACGCGCTCAATTGTAATTTCCCCCGATAACAAGCTCAACTGATCGAGCAAACTTTCCGCATCCCGCAAGCCGCCTTGAGCCAGTTGAGCTACTAATTGCAAAGCCTCGGCGTTAATACTAATGCCTTCTTCGGTGGCAATGTAGCGCAAATGATCGACTATTGCTTGAATAGGAATGCGGCGAAAATCGAACCTTTGACAGCGAGAAATAATTGTTGGTAAAACTCGCTCTGGATCGGTGGTTGCTAAGATAAATACCACGCTTTTCGGCGGTTCTTCCAGAGTTTTTAACAGACAATTGAACGCCGCACTCGATAACATATGGCATTCATCGATCGCATAAACTTTATAGCGACACTGTACGGGGGCAAATTGGGCGCGTTCGATAATTTCCCGAATGTTGTCTACACCTGTATTACTAGCAGCGTCAATTTCAATGACATCTAAAGCAATACCTTTAGTAATTCCTTGACAAGCATCGCACTTACCACAAGGCTTTTCTGTCGGCGCGGGGCTACTAAGACAATTGAGAGATTTAGATAAAATCCGGGCGCTAGAAGTTTTACCCGTCCCTCTTGAGCCTGTAAACAAGTAAGCCGGGGCTATTTGGCTTTTGCGGATAGCATTAGTGAGCGTAGTTGCGATCGCCTCTTGCCCGACTAAATCGGCAAAAGTTTGCGGTCGATATTTGTGATGTAGCGGCTCGTAAGACATTAGTTTAAATACATTCCCTCCTACTAGGATAAAGGAGCAAGGGACGGAATGTTTGTTTAATTTAGTACAAATTTACTAGAGGAGTAGAGTTTTGCAGCGATCGCCTTTTGCCAATCTTGATAGGGAAACCATTGGCTTAGTCTACGGTTTTTTGGGCGTAATTTGTTTTAGCTTGACTTTACCCGCCACACGGGCGGCAGTAGCGGACTTAGATCCCGTTGTAGTTGGGCTGGGACGCTCTATGGTGGCGGCGATGCTGGCGGCGATATTATTGATAATTACTCATCAAAAACCCCCGACTCGCAGGCAAATAAAAAGCTTAATAGTTGTGGCTTTGGGCGTAGTAATTGGGTTTCCAATTCTATCCGCTTGGGCGATGCTAAACTTACCCGCTTCTCACGGAGCAATTGTTTTAGGAATTGGGCCTTTAACTACAGCGATCGCCGGAACACTGCGTACAGGCGATCGCCCATCGGGGGGTTTTTGGCTGGCGAGTATATTAGGTAGCGCTACAGTAGTTAGTTTTGCGGTCTATTCTGGGGCGGGACACCTGCAAATAGGAGATTTAGCATTATTGGGGGCGATGATTGCAGCGTCTTTTGGCTATGCAGAGGGCGCACTATTAGCGCAAGTAATGGGAGGATGGCAAGTAATTAGTTGGGGCTTAATCGTTGCTGTACCAATGATAATTTTGCCTGTAATTGCCGCCGTGTGGCAGCATGGATTAGTAGCATCGCCTACAGCATGGTTAGGCTTTGGTTATATTGCAGTATTTAGTCAGTTTTTGGCGTTTTTTGCTTGGTACAAAGGTTTGGCAATGGGCGGAGTGGCGCGAGTGGGACAAGTTCAACTATTACAGCCATTTTTGACCATAGCCGCCTCAGCATTGCTACTAGGGGAAGGAATTTCGCCTTTAACTATTGGGACAGCAATTGTCGTACTTATAATTGTGATTTTGGGCAAAAAGGCGGCAGTGAAACGGGTTAAATAAGTCTACATCGGCGCTGCAACGATTGTTTAAGCAATCTTTGGTATTCTAAATCTGCGACTTGATAAGCCCCAAACCGCTCTAAGTGCGGGTTCATCATTTGGGCATCAAACAGAACAAAGGAATGCGATCGCAATTTTTCTACTAATTTCACCATGGCAACTTTTGAGCCGTCGGGAATGCGATAAAACATTGATTCGCCGATAAACATCCCACCGATGGCAATTCCAAGGATTCCCCCGGCTAATTCATCACCAAGCCAAGTTTCAAAGCTATAAGCCCAACCATTGAGGTAAAGCGCCCAGTAAATCTCTTGTAACTCCTTTGAAATCCAAGTAGTTTCGCGGTTAGCACAGCCCTTGACTACCGCTTTAAAATCGCCGTTGATAGCTACTGTGAATTTATCGGAGTTCAAAACGCGCTGCAATGATTTGGGGTAGCGGAATCGAGCATCTAAAGGAATTAACGTGCGATCGCTGCTCGAATACCACTGCAAGCTTTCGTCTTCTTCCGCCATCAAAAAGTAACCTTGAGCGTAACCCTCAATGATGGCTAAAACATCATAATCCATTAATTAATCTGCGAGTTTAGAACGCCATTTTAACGTTAAAACCCT
>JACCVJ010000151.1 GCA_013698215.1 Tatlockia sp.
CTTTTCGGCGAAACTTAGGCTGGCGAATCGACCATCATTATCTAACTTCTGACCTTTACAAACAGGCGACTAGCTGCATTATTGATACTACCCCGCGAAAACTTACCCAACCTAGCGATCATGCACCCGTAATTGTCGAGTTTTGAGAACAAATTAACTCTCTGTCTAATTAAAGCTTGTCAATCTCCTTAATTTAGTTGCTATATCATCTCAATAAAATATGATTTTTGACCTATATAATTATTAGTTTGTCAATCTATATTATGGCTGAAGTTTTAGTATTTGAAGTTTGTTTTTGTACTCAAATAAAATTGAAGCTTATTTAAGATTACCGAAATAAAAATAATAACTGCATTTTGTAGTTTTAACTGAAAGCTGTAAAAATTGTTACTATTTTTTATTTTGAAAAGACTATATTAATTTTAAATAGACTTTTAAATTAACTAATTCTAACGGAGACTTTAGGTGCATTTAATTAGGAGAAAAGTAACAGCTTTTACATTGGCGGGAGCTTTCGGGTTTTCAACAACTTTGACCGGGACATTAATCTTTAATGTTTCTACAGTAAAAGCCGCCAACCGACCAACAACTATGTCAACAAATGGCATGGTAACAACTCCGCATTATTTAGCTTCTCAAGCGGCGATTGATATTCTTAAAGATGGCGGAAATGCCGTTGATGCAGCTATTGGTGCAGCTTCTACTTTAGCTGTAGTTTATCCTCATATGAATAGTATAGGAGGAGATAGTTTTTGGCTAATTTACAATGCAAAAAATAAAGAACTTAAAGCCTTAAATGCTAGTGGTCGTTCGAGTGAAAGAGCAACCATTAAATTCTATCAAGACTTGGGATATAAAAAGATTCCAGCTAGAGGTTATCTCTCGGCAAATAGTGTACCTGGAACAATTTCCGGCTGGGATGAAGCTTATAAATATTCTCAAAAAACTATGGGAAATAGTCTTCCTTGGCAACGAGTAATGACTTCGGCTATTTCCTACGCTGAAACAGGTTTTCCCGTAACACCAAGTCAAGAGATTTGGACAACAACAAATATCGGACAGGACAACAAAGAATTGCGCGATTTACAGCGTTTTGAAAGTTTCCGAAAAACCTATCTCAAGGCAAATAATCAACCCTATAAAGCTGGGGAGATTTTTAAACAGCCCGAACTTACCAAAACCTTAAAATTAATTGCAACTAAAGGCGCAAAAGAATTTTATCAAGGAGAAATCGCTAAAAACATAGTTGCAGATGTCCAAGCTAATAAAGGAGTTTTAACAGTTAAAGATTTTGCCCAACATCGGGCTAATTGGGTAGATCCAATTTCTGTTAATTACCGCGAATATCAGGCTTATAATTTTCCTCCGAATACTCAAGGGATGGCTTCTCTGTCAATTTTAAACATCTTGAATAATTTTGACTTAAAAAAGATTGGTGAAGGCACAGCAGATTACTATCATGTAATTGTAGAAGCAACTAAACTAGCCTTTGCCGATCGCGATAAATATCTTAGCGATCCTGAATTTGTCAAAATTCCTTTAGATTTTCTATTATCAAAAAAACACGGTACAGAATTAGCCAGCCGCATTAACTTAACCAAATCAGTCAAAGAAGCAAAACTTCTCGAGCCTCAAGGCGATACTGTATGGATAGGTGTAGTAGATAAAGATGGGAATTCGGTATCTTTAATTCAAAGTATTTATCATGATTTTGGTTCGGGAATTGTTGCTAAAAATACTGGAGTTTTGTTGCAAAATCGTGGTAGCTTTTTCTCCTTAGATCCAAATCACGTTAATCATTTAGAACCACGAAAGCGTAGCTTTCATACCTTAAACCCAGCAATGCTATTTAAAACCGGAAAACCTTATCTTGTTTACGGCACAATGGGAGGAGAAGGACAGCCACAAACGCAAGCCGCGCTAGTAACTCGGATTGTTGATTTTGGTTACAGCGTTCAAGATGCGATTGAAGCACCGAGATGGCTTCAAGGAAGGACTTGGGGCGCAGCTTCTAATGACTTAAAGATCGAAGGACGAGTCAGCAAAGCTGTAACGGAAGAATTGGTTAAAAGAGGGCATCCCGTCAAAATGGTTGATGATTACACCGATACAATGGGACACGCTGGAGCAATATTAATAGACCCTAAAACTAATGTTAAATCAGGAGGTGCAGATCCAAGAGGAGATGGAGCCGCCGTAGGGTATTAATCTAATTTTTGCGGTTTACTAGCGGTAGTTGGTAAACTGCAAAGCTACAGGCAATTCTTCTTGCTTTAAGCGCTGAATTACTACTTGCAAATCGTCTTTGTCTTTACTAGAAACTCTTACAGTGTCGCCTTGAATTGACGGCTGTACTTTTTTAAACTCGTCTCGAATTAGCTTACTAATTTGTTTAGCTATTTCTTGACTAATACCTTTTTTTAGCTTAACTTCTTGGCGGATGCGATTACCACTTGCAGATTCAATTTTGCCGTAATCAAATATTTTTAGAGAAAGGTTACGTTTAGCGGCTTTTTGCTGAAGGATAGAGTGGACGGCATCTAAAGTGAATTCGCTATCGGTGCTGATATCAATTGCTTCAGCGCCCAATTCTACAGTTGTTTGAGTATCTTTGAGATCGTAGCGGCTTTTGATTTCTCGAACAGTTTGATCGATCGCATTGACTAATTCTTGGTGGTCAAAGTCGCTGACAATATCGAAAGAATAGTTAGAGGCCATAAAACTTAACAGGTAAATAGTATATTCAAGCTTAGTAGCTATTAGCCATG
>JACCVJ010000315.1 GCA_013698215.1 Tatlockia sp.
AAATTAGCTATTTTTAGGATAAGTATAATGACTGCACCCTTAGCAGAATGCCAAAACTTGCAAGCACAAGTTGAAAGCATACTTCAGTTATCGCATCAAGAAACAAGTTTGCGATCGCAAGATACAACCCCCGTACAATCTAGTTTAAGAAAAGCTGTTTCCCCAACCTTTGAAATTGTCTTTGCTGGCGCTTTTAGTGCGGGTAAATCGATGCTAATCAACGCCCTACTAGAAAGAGAACTGTTATACAGCGCTGAAGGACACGCTACGGGTACAGAATGCTACATTTTTTATGCGGAAGCCGAACAAGAAAAAGTTATTCTGACTTTCTTAAGTGAAGTAGAAATTAGAGAACAAGCGGTAGCGTTATGTCAAAAATTGGGATTAACACCACCGAGTAATATTAATCAAGCTGACATGGTTGATTTGTTACGCCAAGGATGCGTATTAATTATTCAAAAAGAAGGCGGTGAGAGTAAATCGGAACGCGCCAAACAAGCTAAGGCTTTGATACTTTTATTAGAAGGATTTGAGGCAAATCGCGATCGCATTCATTCGCTAAATAACGCTACTTATTCGATGGAACAGTTTAACTTTTCAACGCTTAAAGAAGCCGCTAGTTATGCGCGTCGTGGTAGTAATAGCGCTGTTTTAAAGCGGATCGATTACTATTGCAACCATCCATTATTAAAAGATGGCAACGTTATTATTGATACACCCGGAATTGATGCACCCGTACAAAGGGATGCAGAATTAGCTTATCGTAAAATTGAAAACCCCGATACTTCCGCCGTTGTTTGCGTACTAAAGCCTGCATCTGCGGGAGATATGACGAAAGAGGAGACAGAATTAATCGAAAAAACTAACTCTAATATCGGAATACGCGATCGCCTTTTTTATGTATTTAACCGAATTGATGAAACTTGGTTCAAACCGGAGTTAAAGCAACGATTAGATAAGTTGATTAATTCTGAATTTCAAAATACTACTAGAGTCTACAAAACCAGTGGTTTGCTAGGGTTTCATGGGAGTCAGGTTAAACAATATACAAATAAGAGCGATCGCTTTGGTTTAGATTCTATCTTTGCAGAGAGTGTTAAAGGTGCAGATGGACAAGAAGAAACACCACAATTTGTTAATGCTTTAATGCAATATTGCGCGTTGGCGGGTAAGTTGTCTGCTACCCAGTTTCGGATTGATGTGCGAGGATATGAAACGCCAAATCAAAACTATGAACGTATTTTAGATGATTATGGAATGCCACTAATTGAGCAATTGATTTTAGATAGTGGAATTGAGGAATTTCGCTCGGCTATTACTCGTTATTTAACTGAAGAAAAGCGCCCTCAACTGTTTGCAAACTTAGCTGACGATTTACAACCAGTGTGTATTAACTTACGCAACAATTATCTTGACAAACATCGAGAATTAGATAGCCAACCCCGCGAGATTGAAGCTATGAAATCGCGGGAATTGCAACTATTAAGTAAAGAATTACAAGACTTGGGAGAGCAGTTCCTACAGCATATTGAGTTGGAAGTCAATCAATTAGTAAATAATAAATGCGAGAGTTTTGAAAAAGATTTTCTTTTGCTACAAACTCGAATGATTGGCAAATTGGACGAATTGATAAATACTTTTTCTGTAGCGGAAGCTTACAGCCGTGCTACTCTCAGCCATCGCCGTAATGCTACAGCGCCATTGATTGCTGTTTTAGTGGAAGCACTTTATTATCTATCTAATGAATTGGAAGATGTTTTAGTCAAATCTTGCCAAGAAGTGATTACTAGCTTTTTTCAACGCTTAATTGAGCGAGTGCAGAAAGCAGAATATTATAGTCATTTGTACAGATTATTGGGAAATGATGCGGGAATTGTAGAACAAATAAAAGGACTGGAAA
Source organism: Tatlockia sp. (assembly GCA_013698215.1). Lineage (GTDB taxonomy): Bacteria > Cyanobacteriota > Cyanobacteriia > Cyanobacteriales > Chroococcidiopsidaceae > Aliterella. Next base: position 1,901 of record JACCVJ010000315.1, read on the forward strand.
CTTTAGTACAACATTCTTTAATGGATGCAGCAAAAGTAGAGTGCGATCGCTTTGTTAGAGAAAGTCCAAGGTTTTACGACGAAGGTACATTTTCTATCTATCAATTCCGTCAAACATTAGCGCAAACATCCCAAGGCTACGACAGCGAAAGTATGGTACAAGCAGAACCCGCAATTAGGCAATTGTTGAAGTTAGATTTTGAGCCAAAAGT
>JACCVJ010000173.1 GCA_013698215.1 Tatlockia sp.
TAGATATGTACTGTGAGATCGTCAACTTGAAAGTTTTTTACAGAACCCATTTATACGCTTAAGAGATTTTAACTAGGCGACTTAGCATTACAGACTATCCTTGAGAAACTGCGATCGCATTTACATCTATATTACGGTCAAACAATATTCGCGGCTTGAGTAAAACCTTAAATATCAGCAATAGCGATCGCAATTCTCCAGGGGTATTTTGACGCTTCCATTGTCCCGGACGACAGAATAATATTTCTACCAAACGTCGATGTTGGCTAAGGTTTACTTGTTCAAAAGCTACTCGCACGGTAGCAAATTCATCTTTTATCCCAGTTTTGACAATCTTTACAGCCAATTGTAGCTGTTCTTCCATAATTTCCAGCGTTACAGGTAATGTATCTAAATTATTTCCGGCTTGGGTTAAAGCAATTTCTGCGCCAATTTCAGAAATCATTGTAGTGATTCCCCAATATTTTTGTTCGCCAACTTTTAATTGTACTACGCGCCGCAAATTGAACCATTCATACAAGTCTGGTTTAGGCACATCCAACAAAATTAATAATGCTATACTTAGCAGCAACAAATTGTAGCCACTCCATAACCAACCTAACCCAATACCTTTAATTTGCTGGGCAACTTCTGGAGTAACGGTTGTTGCCCATGCACCTTTAATCATACACATTCCTAAATTGCGCCACAAGCTTACCGCCGTAGCTACAAATAAGATTATTAGTGGTAAAGCTAAATTCCAGTTGAAGGAAAAAGACTTACTAGATGTTCCTTTGGGCGTTACTTTAAAGCCTTTAGCAAAAGGATTTAACATTACTTGAATTACTGTTAATGTTAAAGGAAAACATAGAAATAAAGAGTAAATGTCTGATAACAAAGCCGAACGCGAACGAGAATTTAGCCAGGCAAAAGCTGTTATTTGTACTAAATAATAAGGCAAGAAAAAATATAGTAATTCGGAAGTTGTAGCCCTTACGGGAATAACCCCTAAAAAAGAATAAGCTAAAGGAATAACTAAAAAACCAACGCGGGAAATACTACTAAACCAATGCAGCAATCCTTCTAAATGAGCTAATCTTTGTAATGGTCTTAATCCCTTAATGGTAAGCGGATTAGATTCAATAAAAAACGCTTGTAATGTCCCTTGCGCCCAGCGTAATCTTTGAGTAGCATGAGCAGATATATTTTCGGCGGCTAAACCTGCACTCAGCTTTTCATCAAGATAAATTAATCGATATCCTTGTGCAGATAAACGGATTCCAGTAAATTAATAGTTTTTTCTTAGCTAAAAATGAGTGTTTACAACTATCTACAAAATTTATAATGGCTGTTTTTTGTCGGGAAACCAACTTTAGAAGAATTGCGTCTAGATTTATGTACCATTATGCAAACTAATTGTAACGACAGTTACAAGGCATACAATATACCTTTGGCATTCCGGCGCAACAGTGACTACAAAACCTTGTTTAGGTGGAAATTGTTTACCAGTAGCGCAGGGTGTGGTGAGCTTTTTTGACTATAAAACTGGTAACGGTGCGATCGCTTTAGTTAAGGTACTTACACAGAATAATTCTAGATAATGCCTAGATAAAAGCGCTATACAAAGTAACTCTAATTTCTATCCCGATAAGCTAGTTATATAATCACTAGTTGAGCAGGCAGCAATTCTACTTTTTCAATACACTAAAGGAACAAATTGAGGCGCATAGTTGTGAACAATGTTGCACTAGTTCTGGCTTTGATAATGATTCTGGGTGCTGGCATCGCTTTAACCAGTACTCCAAGCTACACCACCTCTCATACCATTTATACCGCTCCTTACACTTGGCACGGGGGCTTCATTAAGCAAGCTAATGATACTACTACTGAAACTATCAAACTAGAAGAGGCTGGTATTCCCCTAGAAGAAGTTAGCAATCGGCGCTTAAACACTGAAGTAAAGCTAAAGGTTGAGCGGGGTACTGTTTGTCTTGAATTGCTGGATAACAAAGGGCAACTTACAACTTCAGTAGTATCAACACCTGGAAAGCCAGCTTTAGTTAGAGGAGATTGGTTCGCTGATGCTTCTAGTGTCATGAAATATCGCATAATTGCAACCGAAGCAGAAAACATTGAGTATTCATTTGAAGTAAGTCACAGAGATGGTTGGTCAATTGAGAAAATTTACTAGCGGCGGGTGAACGGGGACATTAAATTTCGCTCGTTAGCAGGCAACCTCAATTCTATTATTCAGAGAGTTATATAAAATGATCGCTAGTTTGGCTTAGGGATGAAAATAGAGCAATAAGTAGCATTGCAATTCCTGCTGACACAAATAAACCCGTTAAGTTTATTGCCATTAACACCCCTGAAAGTGTTTAAGAAAATGGATTGAATGCGATCGCCGCAAACATGACTAGACTCACTTGTCGATCTGGGAGTAACGTTTTGAGCGAAAAATCTAGGATAATTCAAATTCTGGCGATCTCCGGTAGCCTCCGTTCTGTTTCCTCAAATAAAGCTTTACTTTGCGCTGCTGTTGCTTTAGCACCAAAAAGCTGTGCGATCGCTATGTATGATGGACTGGGCGATTTACCGTACTTTAACCCCGATATTGAAGCCTCAAATCCGCCTTCAGTGATGGACTTTCGCACTCAATTACAAAAAGCTGAAGGTGTATTAATTTCAAGTCCAGAATACGCGCATGGCGTACCAGGCGTATTAAAAAACGCTCTAGACTGGTTAGTAGGTAGTGGAGAACTTGTAAATAAGCCTGTTGCCTTGCTGAACACGTCCCCAAGGGCAACTCATGCACAGGAATCTTTGATTGAAACAATTTCCACAATGGACGGTCGTATCATTGCGGAAGCCTCAGTTACATTCCCACTTTTAGGTAGAGGGCTTGATGAGGCGGGAATTGTTGCCGATGTTGATATTTCTCGCCTCTTGCAATCCTCTTTAGTAGCATTCGTTGCAGCGATCGAGCATGGCATTAACTAACGTGTAACCCTTGTACATACGTCTAAATCCGTCTGTAGGTATTACTTTACTTAAAAACAAAATATTAAAATTAACTAAAAATGCGATCGTCATGACCTATCTTGAAACCGCCGCCCAGTTTTATAGTGATGTAGCCGAGACTCCTCAAGTTGGGCTATGTTGCGTTCAAAGTACGCCTTTGCAGCTACCAGGGTTAAATATTCCCACCCAGATGCAAGAAATGAATTATGGCTGCGGTACTACCGTCCACGCTGCCGAACTTGTAAACCAACCAACGGTGCTTTATGTTGGTGTTGGTGGCGGCTTAGAAGCCTTGCAGTTTGCTTATTTTTCTCGCCGTGCGGGGGCAGTTATTGCCGTAGATCCAGTTCCCGCCATGCGCGAAGCCGCCGCCCGTAATCTACAAATTGCCGCTCAAGAAAACCACTGGTTTGAAGCAAATTTTGTTGAAATTAGAGCCGGGGATGCTTTTAAATTACCTGTGGCTGACGCTTCGGTAGATGTAGTTGCCCAAAATTGCTTATTTAATATCTTTGAACCTGCGGATCTTTCGATTGCCCTGCAAGAGGCGTATAGAGTCTTGAAACCCGGTGGACGCTTGCAAATGAGCGATCCTATTGCGACACGTCCTATTCCTGCTCACCTCCAACAAGACGACCAATTAAGAGCAATGTGTTTATCGGGGGCGCTTACTTATGAGGAATATACAGCACGGATTGTTGATGCAGGCTTTGGACAAGTGGAAGTGCGATCGCGTCGTCCTTATCGACTTTTAGATAGCCATACTTACAATTTAGACGAACATCTACTTTTAGAAAGTCTTGATTCTGTCTCTTTTAAAGTCCCAATTCCCGAAGATGGGGCTTGTATTTTCACCGGGAAAACAGCTATCTATACTGGAAAAGAGGCAATTTTTGATGATAATGCCGGGCATATACTCCAGCGTGGTATTCCCGCCGCCGTCTGCGATAAAACTGCGGCAAAACTAGCTTCGATTGTGCCGAAAGATGTAATTGTTACTAATTCTACTTGGTACTACGATGGTGGCGGTTGCTGCTAAAAAAAATCCAATAGTTTGAATGAATACATCTAATATTTCTTGCTCATTTAGTTAATAATTATGGTGCAAACAGTCGTAACATCTTTCAAGGATAAATTAAATTTACCTCTAGTTAAGAAACAAATAACTACCTTACAAATTAATTTGGGTAAACGCTGCAATCTTGCCTGCTCCCACTGTCATGTAGAAGCAAGTCCTAAAAGAACAGAAGAACTTAGCCCAGATGTTTGCGATCGCCTAATTGAAATTATTAATACATTTCCCCAAATCAAAACCGTCGATCTTACTGGTGGTGCGCCAGAGATGAATTACGGATTTAAACTTTTAGTAGAAGCCGCCACAAAAGCCGGAAAAAAGGTAATTATTCGCTCTAATTTAACTATCTATTTTGTAGCAGGATTTGAAGATATACCTGAATATTGTGCTAAACATCAAACTCAAATAGTTGCTTCTTTGCCTTGCTATTTAGAGGATAATGTCGATAAGATGCGCGGTAAAGGTGTTTATAGCGATTCAATTGCCGCCCTGCAACGTCTCAATCAATTAGGTTATGGAAAAGATGCTAATTTAATCTTAGATTTGGTATATAACCCGCCAATACCCGTTTCAGATAAATTTAGCTTAACTCCAGAGCAAACTAAGTTAGAGCAAAGTTATAAAGCATACTTGCAACAGCATTTTAATATAGTTTTTAATAATTTATACACGATTACCAATTTGCCAATTGGACGAACTAAATTTCAATTGGAAAACAAGAAACTGCACAGACCTTACTTGCACTTTTTAGAGTCGAACTTTAACTCTAGTACCGTTGAACATTTAATGTGTAGAAGTGAGCTTTCAATTGATTATTTGGGCAATGTATACGACTGCGACTTTAACCAAATGGAAAATTTACCAGCTAAAACTCGTAATGGTGAAATATTGACCGTTGCTAAGTTGCTGGAGTCGGGAAGTTTAGATTTGATTAATGAAATTAAAACTAATTCTTATTGTTACGGCTGTACGGCGGGGAGTGGTTCTAGTTGTGGCGGCGCTTTAGTATAATTTCGCTAAGACTTGTGACTATAGATAGAATAATTCTGCCGCCACAAATGTTATTTGTATATGGATAGTTAATAACAAAGTAAAAATTAATGAGCGATCACCAAGACAACATTAAAAAGCTCCACGACATGGTTAAAGACATCAGGTTTGCCATGCTGACTACTGTAGAAGAAGATGGCACTTTACGCAGCCGCCCAATGGCAACCCAAGAATTTGAATTTGATGGCGATTTATGGTTTTTTACGAGCGCCGATGCGACTAAAGTTAACGAAGTACAGCACGAACACCATGTTAATGTTAGCTACGCCGAACCAAAAGATCAAAAATATGTTTCGGTATCGGGTACAGCCCAATTAATCCGCGACAAATCTAAAATAGAAGAACTATGGAATCCTCTATTTAAAGCTTGGTTTCCTGATGGATTAAACGATCCCCAACTGTCGCTATTAAAAGTTAGTGTAGATAAAGCTGAGTATTGGGATTCGCCATCGAGTAAAGTAGTCCGTCTATTGGGATTTGCGAAAGCACTGGTGACGGGTAAACAAATTGGTAATCCTGGCGACAATGCCAAAATCGAGGCACTTTAAAAGCGTGATTCTAAAACCAATGTAGAGACGTTGCATTGCAACGTCTCTACTAAAATTTGTCTATCTAATCAGCAACGCCCGCTATTTATTTAGACTAGATGTATTCATGAAATAATAGCAACATCCTCAATCTGATTAAAGATATTCAAGTTATGTTGAGATGGTTTTGCTTACTTAATAGTCTAGCTGTATTCTTTACGATCGCTTTAGCTTCTTCAGCTACATTTAGCGCTCCACTGTCCCCAAATTCGCGATATCCAAAAGTAGAAAATTCTCAAGTTGATGAACCACTTTGCTATATGCAAGTAGCTGATGGTACAACTTTAGACTTACAAAAATTGTGTTGCAAAAATTCGCCTGCAAAGACTAATTTAGGTAGCCGGATTGCCAAATCTCAGTTTAGACAGGGAACAGGTAAAGCCTACGTTACAGATAGTCAATAGCTTTGAAAAAATGACAAGTAAGCTTAGAAACATCTTCTAAGCTTACTTGTCCTAAATCGGTCTATCTATTTAAAGTTATTAGAAACGCGATCGCT
>JACCVJ010000189.1 GCA_013698215.1 Tatlockia sp.
CGGTTGCTAAATGCGCCAAAGATACCCCAGACTTGATTTTGATGGATTTGATTATGCCTGGAATGGATGGGGTTGAAGCAACTCGTCAGATTATGAAACAGTCCCCTTGTGCGATTGTAATTGTGACTGCTAATGTCGGGCAAAATGCCGCCAAAGTGTTTGAAGCAATGAGTTATGGAGCGCTAGACGCTGTTAATACGCCGATTTTAGGCGGTCAAGAAAAACCAGACCCTTCCCAAACTGCCCTGCTAAGAAAAATTGCCACAATTGGGAAACTAATCGCTAAATTCCCTCTTTCTCCCTTCAATCTCACCTTAAATAAACCTCAAACAAACCCTCTTATCCCACTACCTCCCCTGATTGCGATCGGCTCATCTACAGGCGGGCCCAAAGCCCTAGCTACTATTCTCTCTCGTTTGCCAGCAGATTTTGGAGCGGCGATCGCTATAATTCAACACGTTGATGCTCAGTTTGCTGTGGGCATGATTGACTGGCTGAACCAGCTTACACCGTTAACTGTAAAAAAAGCATCCGCAGGCGATCGCCTAGAAAAAGGAATTGTTACCGTTGCTTGCACAAACGATCACCTTGTTCTGCAATCCAACCATACGCTCAATTACACTAAAAATCCAATTGACTATCCTTACCGCCCCTCAATTGATGTATTCTTCAAAAGTATCGCTCAATACTGGACGCACAAAGGAACTGCCGTACTGCTTACGGGTATGGGGCGAGATGGCGCAGAAGGACTCAAACTGCTCCGTAGTCAAGGCTGGCACACGATCGCCCAAGACAAAGCAAGCTGCATTGTCTACGGAATGCCTAGAGCCGCCGTAGAGCTAAATGCCGCCGCCCTGGTTCTGAATCCAGAGGCGATCGCAACTTCGCTAATTTATCGCTCCTAGTCAACCGTTAATTATCTCCCAATGGAAGATTCCATCAGCGTTCTGCTCATCGACGATCAATTTATTATTGGTGAAGCCGTGCGGCGGATGCTGGCTGCGGAAAATGACATTGTTTTTCACTACTGTAACGATCCAACTCAAGCCCTTAAAGTTGCTAAAGAGTGTCATCCGACGGTGATATTGCAAGACCTTGTAATGCCGCAGATGGATGGGTTATTACTGGTACGATTTTTGCGATCGCGCGATGCACCTACGAGTCAGATTCCGCTAATTGTGCTGTCGAGCAAAGAGGAACCAATCATCAAGGCGCAAGCCTTTGAACTAGGCGCGAATGACTACCTAGTAAAGCTGCCCGATCGCGTTGAATTAATCGCCCGCATCCGTTATCACTCCAGCGCCTACACAAACCTACTCAAGCGCCAGGAAGCTGAAGCACTGCTACGAGACGAAAACTTGCGACAGGCGTTGTATATCCAGCAGGTAGACAAATTGACTCACGCTGCCAATGCTGTTGAACAGGATACTTTCCAACCAGAAAGCCTAAGCGATGTTGCGGCGCGCAAGGACGAATTAGGACAACTGGCACGGGTCTTTACTCATATGATCAAAACGGTTAAAGCCCGCGAAAAAGAGTTGCTAGATGCCAATGCTCAAAACCAGGAGTTGAAAGATTCCTACGCGCGATTTTTTCCTTCGGAATATCTGCAATTTCTCCGCAAAGATAGTGTCACCGAAGTCCAACTCGGCGATTATGTCAGCAAAACAATGGCAGTTATGTTTAGCGATATTCGCTCCTTCACAACCTTATCCGAAAGCATGACTCCTCAAGAAAACTTTGACTTCGTCAATGGCTACCTAAAACGAGTCAGCCCAGAGATTCGCAATCATTATGGCATCATTGTCAAATTTCTGGGAGACGGCATGATGGCGGTGTTTCCTGAAGGCGCTGATGATGCCATCAAAGCAGGCATTGCCAAGCAGAAACGGGTGCAGGAGTACAACGCGGAGCGCCAAGCTAGAGGTAAATTGCCTGTCCAAGTGGGCATTGGGATTCATGTCGGACACATGATGTTGGGAATGGTTGGAGAAGATAGCCGGATTCAAGGAGATGCTTATTCTGATAATGTCAATCTAACTGCCCGGTTAGAAGGTTTAACCAAGTTTTATGGGGTTTCAATGCTAATCTCCGGTCAAACCCTAGAGCATCTGAGTAATCCCGCTCAATATCAAATTCGCTTTTTAGATCGGGCGATTGTCAAAGGGCGAAATGAAGCGATCGCAGTCTACGAAGTCTTAGATGCCGAAATTGAAGAAATCTCCCACCTCAAACTGCAAACTCAAACCAATTTTGCTCAAGGAATAAGCTGTTACCACAATCTCGCCCTTATTGATGCCAAAGCCTGTTTTGAGCGAGTGTTAAGCACTAATTCCGCCGATAAAACAGCAAAACTTTACCTAGAGCGAGTCGAAGATCTGCTAGAACATGGTGTACCGGAAAACTGGAATGAAGCTTGGGTATTCAGCGAAAAATGAATTGGTATAGAAACCAGGAGTAGGACAGCGCGATCATCAGATTGAGCGATCGTCAACAAAATCGAACAGGCGATCGCCGCCGCAGAAATAGCTGTTTTTCTATATTCTTGCATTCCCTTTTTGGCAGTTTCATCAAAGTTACTGTATGTTGGGGCAACCCCAGTTGAATTGCCCCAATGTTATCAACCTCTCAGTTGCGGTTGATTTAGCATAAAGTCTCTAAACAACGAAAATGACTGAACGCTCCGTCTGTCGCAACTGACACACGCACCTACAAAAACACTCGGAAATTTATGGCTGCTTCGTCAAAGTAAATGTCCCCTTATTGTTGACAACATCTACAAATCTCCCAGTAATAAGTCCGGGCTGGTCTAGTCTGCCACTGTTGACAATAGTGTAAGTAGTTTCTTGCCCTGTTGCTCCAATCCCTATAATGGTGACGACGGGCTGACCTCGGTTGACACTAGTTGGATAAACATTGACAAGAAAAACACCACTTCCGCCAGTATTAGTAGGCAACACATATTGTCCGAGATTGCCTACAATTTTAATCGCGCAAGCACCTTTTACATTACATTGACTCGCAGGAAGACTAACTTGGTAATTCCATATCCCGTCTAAATTGTTAATACTACTAACTTGTTGGGCCTTAGCAGGAGCTATATAAGTTGCTGCTAGGGAAACCGCTAAAGCCGAAAAAATTGACAATTTTTTGCTGAAGCTTACTGCGGCTATTGATGTTTTGTAAAGGATGTTCATTTTTTTATGAATAGGTAAATTTTGAGAGTTGAGGTGTAAACAGAAGTAGATTTGTTCGGCTTGAGTAAGAGGACAAATTGCTTCACTTGTGAACGGAATAAATCTCAACTACTGGAATTGCGCTCACTTATTAACTTTACAAAGTAAAGTCTGCTCTACTTAAGAATATATCTGTATCACTCGATGATTGTGTACGTAAATTTTCGGAACTTGTCTAAGTGAAAATAATAATTCTTTTTAAACTCATAAGTATATTTGCGCTTGCCTAAAACATCTTATTATGCAAACAATTTTTGTGCTTTAAGATTGCTTTTATTCCGGGTATATTGCGGAAATTAGTTTGACTTTATCAAGCTTTACTTAAGACAATTGCTTACAAGTTAGTGCTACAAAGTAAAGGACAATATCCAGTTGAAATAGCTCATCATCAATCGAGTCATGATCTTCGTCTGTTCCCATACTTTAGCAAAATTGTAGTGAATAGTGATTTGCGGGCAATGTCTTAGAATGCTCTTGCTGTCAGGCGGACAATGATTTCATTGACATCGACATCATCAGGTTGAGACACGGCATACAAGACGGCAAGAGCGATCGCAACTTTGTTTTCTACGTTTAACATGATGATTGTGTTGAATTAAATAGATTGACCGCCAGAGACTTCGATTCTCTGTGCATTTACCCATCGGTTTTCTTCAGGTATTGGCGGCGCGATCGCGCCGCCGATATCATCAGGAACACCAACGCGGCTTAGAGCAGTTTGCCCTGAAGCATCTAAGGAGTTGAAGGCGCTAAGAGTCCGAGTAGAAGAAGGCATCGATATAACTTCTGATGCTGCGGTTGTTTTCTTACACGAGCGATTGGGAGAAACCCAAATTGATGTCTGACGCTAGAAAATACGGGAACTTTTTGGCACAATAATGGCGAAGTGCTGCCTTGGTAGTATGTTTCTTTCTTGCTAGTTGGCGTGTAGGAAGGTCTAAGATAATGAAGCAGTTTTTTAAGTTAGACCTTCTCTAGTAAAAGGGACAAAGGTTCATTATGAAGCGTTCTTAGCGTATCTAAATCTTTGATAACGCTTTTGTCTTTCCTGAGAAAGCGGAGCAGCCATCAGCAGTATCTTCTCTACCAACATTGGAGCAATACGGTTGAACCATACAGCTAAATGACTTTGCCATCCCACCAAAATTTCCGGTTCGTCTTTACGCAGTCCGGCAATTAGCCTAGTTGCCACTTGCTTGGAAGTCATCGGCACTACCCAACGGAACAATTTTAATTCTCGCACCATATCAGTGTCAGTCAAAGACGGTAACAAAGCTGTTACCCGAATATTATGTGCAGCTAATTCACCCCGCAAAGCTTGAGTGAAGCCTAAAATTGCAAACTTGGTAGCAGAATAAGTAGCCATTGTCGGTGCGGCTATCTTGCCCATGAGACTAGAAACATTAACGATGTTCCCTTCTTTTTGTCTTGCCATGCGCCGAGCAATTATCCGAGTAATAGTGTACATCCCGACTAAATTAACGGCAAGCTCTTCTTGCATATGCGGTAGTTGGGATTGCAAGAAAGAAGTTTGGTGTGCAACTCCAGCACAATTAACAAGCAAATGAATTGGCCCATGATCTCGCCACGCTTGTGCCAGCGCAGTATTAACTTTTACAGGCTTTGTTAGATCCAAAGCTAAGATTACAACTTCTACGCCAAGATCCGAAACTAAAGCTGCCACTTCAGCTAACTTAGCTTGATCCCGTGCCAGTAACAATAGGCGTTTAACTCCTGCTAAAGCTAATTCTAGAGCGATTTCTTTTCCTATGCCCCGACTAGCTCCAGTAATCAAAGCTGTCTTTCCTTGAATATCCACAACTAAAACCTCCTTGCTTATAGTCTTGAACGCGCTGTTAACCAGTATCAGACTGGGAAAAAACCAGATTGAAGTAGAGCATGGATGAGATATTTCCTCAATACAACTACTAACAAAAGTAACTGTGTAGACACACCCTAGCAACGGGATCAAGCATCTGCAATATTTATTAACAAAAGGGAAAAATTGTAATGTAGTTATACAAAGCTCTCAGAGACTGGCACGATCATCAGCAGCAGCGCAAATATCCGTCCGCTCTTTGCAGCGACCACTTCTATCAGGTTCATGGACTTGTGCGGAAATTGGGAAAACTATGAGAGGAGGGCAGTCATAATGAAGACACGATCATTACTTGGTTCTGCTGGAGAAAATTAAGTAATGCAGCAATTAGAGTTGTAATTATCCAAAATGTATCTATATCAAAGAGCCAGTAGTAAATTCAAATCCAGAACGAGTGGCATTCACTGTTGCTCCTAGCTCATTATCATTGGGCAAAGATTTCCAGAATCGTGTTTATGTGACATACGTTATACAGATCAGATCCTCATTTAGTAAGTAAATTTAAGTTAGCCAATTAAATAAGAGAGTAATTATATATGTCAACGGATGAAATTAAAGGAGAAGAACTAAAAAATAATGGTTTAGTTCAACTGGCTCCAGATTTGGCAGAGAAATTATTAAAGGGACAAGACAAGACAAAACCTAAGAAATCAAAAAAGATTTTTGATGGTAGTAACGAAATCTTTGCCAAGAAAATTCCCAAGAAAACTTACGAAACCCAATTGCGGCAACTCCAGGTTGAATTAGTCAAAATGCAATACTGGCTTAAGCACGTTGGTTATCGAGTTGTAGTAATTTTTGAAGGTCGAGATGCGGCGGGAAAAGGCGGTGTGATTAAACGGATTGCCGAACCACTAAACCCTCGTGGTTGTCGCATTGTGGCTCTAGGCACTCCCTCTGACCGCGAGAAAACTCAGTGGTATTTCCAGCGCTACGTGGCACACCTACCTGCGGCTGGTGAAATTGTACTATTCGATCGCAGTTGGTACAACCGAGCCGGAGTTGAACGAATCATGGGCTTTTGTACTGAGGCTGAGTATAGTGAATTTATGCAATCTTGCCCGGAATTTGAACGGATGTTAGTCAATTCGGGGATTATTTTGCTTAAATATTGGTTCTCAGTCAGCGATGACGAGCAAGAGCGGCGCTTTTTATCCCGTAGTCACGATCCAGCAAGACGTTGGAAACTCAGTCCAATGGATTTGGAATCGCGCGATCGTTGGAGGGAATACTCGCAAGCCAAAGATGCCATGTTTGCGCGCACAAATATTCCCGAAGCGCCCTGGTTTACGATTGAGGCAGACGATAAAAAACGCTCTAGGCTGAATTGCCTTCATCATTTACTGAGCAAAATTCCTTACGAAGATATGACCCCTCCTCCTCTAGAGCTTCCGCCCAGACCTCCATCAGAAGATTATGTTCGCGCCCCTCGCAACGAGCAGTTCTTTGTTCCTCAAGTGTATTGAGTGATATGAATAACTGATATTAGTAGAATTCGTTTTCAAGGCGCAGGCGGTCAAAATGTGAACAAAGTAGCGACGGCGATTCATCTATGTTTTGACGTTATGGCTTCTTCCCTGCCCAGCTATTACAAAGATACACTACTGCAATTGAGCG
>JACCVJ010000214.1 GCA_013698215.1 Tatlockia sp.
GGGTGTAGTAGGACAAAACAGATTGAGGAGCGCGTTGCGCGAAACGTTGTAGTTCCGCAGAGAGTGCCTGCCCCAAAGGAGATTTGACCAGTTCAGAGTGTAAATCCTGTCGCGACAATCCCCGCAATTCAAATAGCAAGAAAGGGTCGCGATCGAGTTCGGCAGCAACTAGGTAATAAACACCCGCGATATGTTTGCAGGGATTGCCCCAATCTGGGCAGGAACAGCTAATATCAAAATCTTTGCGGCTGCGGGGAAGCAAATTCAATCCTAAGAGAGCAAACTCTTCTTCTATGTTGTCGGGCATTTCGTTGAGTAGCAATCTGGAGATGAAGCTGGCTTTAGAAGCAATCAGAGCGATCGCTGCTGCCCATTTGGCGGCACTAATAGCTTGAAACTCGATTGTGGTAATGTAGAGCGGTTCTTTGTACACTCCGAAATAAGGATTGACCGAGCCTCGGACTTGGGCAGTGACAATTCCACCAATAATTTCAAAGTTTTTGACTTTGCCATTATTGGCGTAAGAACGACCCCGGCTCAAACGACCTGGATCGGAGAGTTGTTCTAACACGGCGATGAATTTTTTGCCCCACCAAGTACGACTAAATTTGCTCATATCCCTTACTCCAAAATGGCACTCTGATTAAGCGCAATCAGTTTCTTAAACGCTTCGTTATCTAACTCGGTTAACCACGATTCATCAGCACCGACGATCGCCCCCGCTAACTTTTTCTTGTCTTCAATCATTTCGTCGATGCGTTCTTCCAAAGTGCCGATAGCAACGAACTTGTGGACAAATACATTTTTTTGCTGACCGATGCGAAAGGTGCGATCAGTTGCTTGATCTTCTACTGCTGGATTCCACCAGCGATCGAAGTGAAACACGTGGTTAGCTTTGGTGAGGGTGATACCAACACCGCCTGCTTTTAACGATAGAACAAACGCGGAGGGTTCGGTTTCCGGGTCTTGAAATTCGGCGATCGTCTGCTCCCGTTTTTTACGAGAGGTACTGCCCGACAAGTAGTAGGTGCTGTAGTGGCAGACACGGCGCAGATACTTTTCTAATGCTTGACCCAATTCAGTAAATTGGGTGAAAATCAACAGACTTTCGCCCTCATCAATTACTTCCTGCACCATCTCGCTAAGACGGGTAAGCTTGTGCGAGCGCTCGATTGTAAAATCACTTCCATCCTGTAAAAACTGCATGGGATGGTTGCAGATTTGCTTGAGTTTTGTCAGCGTTGCCAGAATTAACCCTTTGCGGTGAATGCCTTCGGCTCCTTGCAGTTGTAATTCCACATCTTTCACCACTGCTGCGTAGAGGGAAGCTTGTTCTTTGGTGAGATTGCAATAAATCTTTTGCTCAACTTTGTCTGGCAAGTCTTTGATGATGGAGCGATCAGTTTTAACCCGTCGCAAAATGAACGGCTCTACCAGTTTCTTGAGCGTAGCGGATTGACGGAGATCATTGTTTTTTTGAATTGGCAGTTCAAAGTTGCGACGAAATTGGGTTTGATTACCCAAGTAGCCCGGATTGAGAAAGTTAAAGATTGACCAAAGATCCAATAGACGATTCTCAATCGGCGTTCCGGTTAACGCTAGTCGATGGGTAGCTGCTAGTTTCAGAATGGATTTTGTCAGATCGGCTTTGGGATTTTTGATGTTCTGCGCTTCGTCTAAAACGATGCGATGCCACTCGATCTCACTTAACAACTTGGCATCCTTCCGCGCCAGCGCAAAGGACGTAATCACAAGATCGTTTTCCCGGCAAGCAAGCTGAAAATCTTTGGGATCTTTCGCCCGTTGCGTACCGTGATGCACCACCGCTTGCAACTGAGGCGCAAATTTTTGAATTTCGCGCTCCCAGTTACCAACAACAGAGGTGGGCGCAACTAACAACGTAGGGGGAATATTTCTGATCTCATTTTCCTGTGCCAGTTCTCGTTCCTGAAGCAGTCGAGCAATCACCTGAATCGTCTTGCCCAAACCCATATCGTCGGCAAGACAACCATTTAAGCCCAACTGTTCCAGGTATTGCAACCAGGACACACCCCGTTTTTGATATTC
>JACCVJ010000220.1 GCA_013698215.1 Tatlockia sp.
TAATTAAATTGATAACTTGTTTATGGAATTTGCTAAACGAATAGATTTCCTGCAAGCTAATGTATTCGCTGATATGGATAGAGCGAAGGCAAAAGCTAGGGCGGCGGGAAAGGACGTAATCGATTTATCATTAGGTTCTTCTGACTTGGCTACAGCGCCCCACGTCATCGCCGCCATTGCCCAATCATTGCAAGATCCTAGCACTCACGGTTACTTGCTGTTTAATGGCACGCAAAAATTCCGTCAAGCGGCGGCTAGTTGGTACGAACAAAAATTTGGCATTGCGGTAGATCCGGAAACGGAGGTTTTGCCGCTAATTGGCTCTCAAGAAGGTACGGCTCATTTGCCACTTGCTGTACTAAATCCGGGAGATTATGCTTTATTACTCGATCCTGGCTATCCTTCCCACGCTGGGGGCGTTTATTTAGCTAGTGGGCAAATTTACCCAATGCCGTTACGCGCTGAGAATGCTTTTTTACCAGTGTTTGAGGATATTCCCGTGACCGTTCTGGCGCAATCAAAAATGATGGTACTTAGTTATCCTCATAATCCTACCAGTGCGATCGCCCCCCTTGATTTTTTTCGCAGCGCCGTTGCTTTTTGTCAGCAGCATAATTTAGTCTTAGTCCACGATTTCCCCTACGTTGACTTGGTTTTTAACGCCCAAGTAGCACCTTCAGTTTTGCAAGCTGACCCCGATAAAAGTGTTTCTATTGAGTTTTTTACTCTATCTAAGTCTTACAATATGGGCGGTTTTCGCGTGGGGTATGCCATTGGCAACTCTCAGCTAATTAGAGCTTTAAGACAGGTTAAAGCTGCCGTTGACTTCAATCAGTACCGAGGGATATTAAACGGTGCGATCGCGGCTTTAACAGGTTCTCAAGCAGGGGTAGAGGTTGCTAAAAACACCTTCAGGCAACGTCGAGATACTTTCATTACTGCTTTACATCAAATTGGCTGGGATGTGCCAACTCCCGCCGCTACCATGTACATTTGGGCAAAGCTACCTACTTTTTGGTCTACCAATTCTATAGAGTTTTGCACTCATTTAGTAGAAACTACCGGAGTCGCCGCCTCTCCTGGCTTTGGCTTTGGCAAGTTTGGCGAAGGTTACGTTAGATTTGCTTTGGTACACGATCCAGCTATTTTAAAAATTGCCGCCAGCAAAATATCTGGAGTTATTAACGCTAGAAATTCTACCCAGTTTTAAAACTCAACTTTGTTCAGCTTTCATGGCGGCATAGCTTCCTAGTTACCTAATCAATTTTTCTTGGTTTCACCTAGTAAATATCTTTCTAAGAGTGGTTAAACTACCACTTTTAGAAGTTTTGCTTCTCCAACCAAGTTCTAAGTTATGCAAATAAGGTTTACAAATTCAGATTATTCTTCTTAAATTAAACCAAGTGAAGTTACAATTTAGGGATAAAGAGTTAGTTTCCCGTGCAACCTGTCCATACCTTTGTCTTCGAGTTCCATAATAGATAAGCTCGTGAATAGTAATAGAAGTCTCAAGGTGGAATCCGGTGAAGCTTTACCCCAATATACCGATTTAAAGCGTTTATTAATCGTTGAAGATAACAACCTTAATCGGTTAATGTTAAATGATTATCTAATTTTTTGCGGTTATCACGTAATGAGTTTGGCGTGTGGAGCTAATTTGCTTAAGGAAGTAGTTAGTTTTCAACCGCACTTAATTCTTTTAGACTTGAAGTTGCCAGATATTGACGGTTATATTCTATTAGAGCAACTGCAACTAAACCCCCAAGGGCGAGATATTCCTGTAATTGTTGTTTCTGCTTTTGCTTTTAAAGCTGATCGTCAACGGGCTATGAATTTAGGTGCGCGTCAGTATTTTATCAAGCCAGTTAATCTTGTGGACTTAAAACAAGCCATTGAGCGAGAAATAGCTAATTAATCCCTCTAAAAATTAAATAGTTGACATTTATTTTGCTCTCTGTTCATTTATATATTCTTCAAAAGTCGATGTCAGATTTTGTAAATCTTGACCAACCTCACTAACAATAGTTTCTAGTTTAGCAATTAGTAAAACTGCTGTTTGCAGTCGATT
Source organism: Tatlockia sp. (assembly GCA_013698215.1). Classification (GTDB taxonomy): domain Bacteria; phylum Cyanobacteriota; class Cyanobacteriia; order Cyanobacteriales; family Chroococcidiopsidaceae; genus Aliterella. The sequence goes on from JACCVJ010000220.1 coordinate 2,069, forward strand.
GAGATTGGCATCAAGGGCGTGGCGATATTGGTTTTCAAATTCATCTAAATTCATATAATTAAGATATTGTAAAGTTACTCAAGAGAAAAAACCTGAGTTCTAACCCCTTTAACTAATCTAATCGGAGAAACAACAAAAGCAGGTCAATTGCGATAATTTCATCATAAAAACTGAAAAATTGATAACAACTTTACAAAGATACACTCGTATGTTATAAAACTTAAGATTTAAAGTTTTTTAAGTGATTGCACTTAAGCATAAAGATTTGGAGCAATCAATCTACACCTTTTTTGAGTTTGATAACTGTTGCCCAAAGTAGAATTAAGAAGCGGTGACACCTTACAAGCAGCAAAAAAAACGCCAACCTATAGCATAGTCAAAATTTTCTATTGTCGGCTAGGGCAAAAAGTTAATACTGCTATACAAAGCGCGTAAAGTTATGACAAATATCCAAACCTTGAAAGAACAAGCTCCGTTTTCCCCAGAGATAACCCCAGCAAAAAAAGCAGCTAACTTACCGTTAGTAAAAGACCGAGAACGTTTAACTTTTCGCCTTAAAGAAATTCCTAGAGAACCGGGAGTATACTTGATGCGCGATATTAGCGATCGCATTATGTATATAGGTAAGTCGCGTTCGCTGCGATCGCGCGTTAGTTCGTATTTTAGACCAGCGCAGAAATTAAGCGATCGCATTTCGATGATGGTCAGGCAAATTACCGAGATTGAATTTATTGTTACAGATACAGAAGCCGAGGCTTTAGCTCTAGAAGCAAATTTAATTAAGCAGCATCAGCCTTATTTTAATGTCTTACTTAAGGATGATAAAAAATATCCCTATGTCTGCATTACTTGGTCAGAGGAATACCCGCGCATTTTTATTACTCGCAACCGCCGAATAGGCAAGGAAAAAGATAAGTTTTACGGCCCGTACACAGACGCAGGGCTGTTGCGGAGCATATTACGCATAGCTAAACGCCTTTTTGCCCTTAAGCAACGTCCGCAGCCTTTATTTAAAGATCGTCCTTGTCTTAACTATGATTTGGGGCGTTGTCCAGGGGTATGTCAAAAATTGATTACACCAGAAGACTACCGAAAAACTGTGCAAAAAGTTGCAATGGTATTTCAAGGACGAGCGCAAGAATTGGTTGATATATTAACGGAGCAGATGCAAAAATCCGCCGAGGAAATGAATTTTGAATCGGCTGCTCGATTGCGCGATCAAATTGCTGGCTTAAAGTCGCTTAATGCTCATCAAAAAGTATCTTTGCCTGATGATACCGTATCGAGAGATGCGATCGCTTTAGCCGCTAACGAGCAACACGCCTGCATTCAATTATTCCAAATTCGGGCGGGAAAGTTGGTAGGGAGACTAGGTTTTGTTGCCGATATTCATGCCGACGCGGGGGCAATTTTGCAAAGAGTATTGGAGGAACATTATCAAACCGCCGACTCGGTAGAGATTCCTAGCGAAATATTAGTTCAGCACGAATTGCCACAAACTGAAATGTTAGCGGAGGTGTTGAGCGATCGCAAGGGGCGAAAAGTAGCAATCCTTACTCCCCAACGTTCGACTAAGGCAGAATTGATTGAAATGGTTGAACGCAATGCTGAGTACGAGTTAGCGCGGACGCAAAAGTTAAGTGATGCTAATTCTCAAGCTATGGAAGATTTGGCTGCAATTATCGATTTGCCCGAATTACCTCGCCGCATTGAAGGTTATGACATTTCCCACATTCAAGGCGCTAATGCGGTTGCGTCTCAAGTAGTATTTATCGATGGATTACCCGCCAAACAATACTATCGCCATTACAAAATTAAAAATCCTACCGTTACGGCGGGACATTCAGACGACTTCGCAAGTCTAGCAGAAGTAATTGGGCGGCGTTTTCGCAAGTATGGGCAAGATCCGCAATTAGCGCGGGTGGGTAATCCTGATTGGCCCGATTTAGTGATGATTGATGGCGGTAAAGGACAACTATCTTCTGTAGTCGCCGTTTTACAGGAGATGAATCTATTAGAAGATTTGCACGTAGTTAGCCTTGCAAAGCAGCGAGAGGAGATATTTACACCGGGGGAATCAAAACCGATGGCTACTCAATCAGAGCAGCCAGGAGTGCAGTTATTGCGGCGATTGAGAGATGAGGCGCATAGATTTGCGATTAGTTTTCATAGGCAACAAAGAAGCGACAAATTAAAGCGATCGCGTTTAGATGATATTCCTGGTTTAGGCTACCACAGGCAAAAGCAATTACTCGCGCATTTTCGCTCTGTTGATTATATTCGTCAAGCTACGCCAGAGCAGTTAACGCAAGCGCCAGGGATTGGTTCGCATTTAGCCCAGGAAATCTACAATTATTTTCATCCAGCGTAATCTAAAATTGCTATCTATTGCTACTCATAACTACGACTTGAAAGATAAATTAGTTTTATGCGCTTAGTTGAAGAAGTTTTGAACCAATTACCAGGAGATGCTTTTGGCGGATTGCAAAAATGCGATCGCCTGTTAACTTCTTTGCGAGAAAACACTGCACCTATCCCCCAAGTAGTTAGCCAAAGTAACATAGATATAGAAACGATAGATTGGGATGTCGTTATCTGCGGTGGAACGTTAGGAATTTTAATCGGTTGTGCTTTAGTTAAAAGAGGTTTAAGAGTAGCTTTGCTAGAGCGGGGGATTTTGCGCGGTAGAGAGCAAGAATGGAATATCTCACGCTCGGAATTAGAGGTATTTTTAGAATTAGACTTGTTAAGCCAGCAAGAATTGGTTAATGCGATCGCAACTCAGTATAATCCTGCTCGTGTCAGCTTCTTTGGCGGTACAGAAGTTTGCGTAAAAGACGTTCTCAATATTGGCGTAGATCCAGTTTATCTTTTAGAAACTTTTAAAAATAAATTTCTCGCTGCGGGGGGGAAATTATTTGAAAATACTGCTTTCGATTCTGCGGTAGTTCATCCTAATGGCGTTTTGGTATCCGACACCTTTAGTACTCGCTTGTTACTTGATGCGATGGGTAGTTTTTCCCCTATAGTTCAGCAAGCAAGACAGGCGAAAAAACCTGACGGTATCTGCTTGGTAGTAGGTAGTTGCGCTCAAGGATTTGCGCCCAACAATACGGGCGACTTATTAGCATCTTTTACGCCCATACTAAATAATTGTCAATACTTCTGGGAGGCTTTTCCGGCAAAAGATGGGAGAACTACTTATTTATTTACCTATATGGACTTAGACGCGCAACATATTGGACTTGAAATCTTATTTGCTGAATATCTACGTCTATTACCAGAGTATCAAGGTGTAGAACTAAATCAATTACAACTACAAAGAGCGCTATTTGGTTTTTTTCCGGCTTACAGGCAGCAGTTATATTTTCCTTGGGGACGAATTTTACCCATTGGCGATAGTAGTGGGAATCAATCGCCTTTGAGTTTTGGTGGTTTTGGCTCAATGGTGCGTCATCTCAAACGTTTAACTTTAGGCATTAGTGAAGCTTTAGCAACAGAGCAGTTATCAGCGCCAGCATTGAAACTATTACAGCCTTATCAACCTAATTTAAGCGTAACTTGGCTATTTCAAAAGGCAATGAGAGCAGGGGTAGGGCAAAAACTCAATCCCAATCAAATTAACACCTTACTTTCCGCCGTATTTGCCCAAATGCAGCAACTAGGAGAACCCGTATTAAAGCCCTTTTTGCAAGATGTGGTGCAGTTTTCTGGCTTGACACAAACTCTATTTAAAACTGCTCTCAATTATCCCTTATTAATTGCTCAAATTATTCCCCAAGTTGGGATAGTCAGCTTGTTTGATTGGATGTGGCATTACATCAACTTGGGAATTTATACAGTTTTATTTAAGCTTGGTTCAAAGTTGCTAGAGCGGGTAAAATATTTACCCGCCGCCAAGCAATATTATTATCATCGAATGTTAGATAAATGGCAGTATGGTTCGGGATACGATCTTCAATAACTTGCCTCTCTCCAATTAGTAAATTGCTTCTCCACAGGCTGGCGGCTGCGAACTACTTTAGCTGGTACGCCAACTGCAACAGAATAAGGAGGAATATCTTTAGTTACTACGGCTCCCGCTCCAATTACACTACCTTCACCGATAGTTACCCCATCTAATACTTTGACTCCATAACCCAGCCAACAATTATCTTCAATTACTACGCCTTGGCGAGTT
>JACCVJ010000221.1 GCA_013698215.1 Tatlockia sp.
TAGTGCGATCGCAAGTATCAAACTATGACACGCTAGTTTTACCCATGCACCACTAACGGTTGTGGGATTGCCATAAATTAGCTGATTCAAGTAAGCACCAATACTTATACAACCAGCTAATAAAATAATTGTGCTACCAGGGTTAAGTTCTTTTAGCCAAAAAAAGCGCACTAAACACAGCACTAGCAACGGTGCTTCTACACCATAAAATAGCTGAACTGTAGATAAGGTGCGAAAACAAAATTTGCGTTTCCCCGTCTCCACATTTTCTAAAGCTTGGGGTTTGCCTTTAGTCAGACTCAAAAGGCTAGTAGTAGTCGGTACGCCGATTAAACCAACCAATGGTAAGAGTAAATCAAAGGGTACTTCTCCATTAAGCGCATCAGTAATAATTGCCGTACCGAGAAAAGGTAAGATGCCCACGTAACCAATCAGCAGCAAAGTTAAATTAAATAGCCAAAAGAAAACTGTAAATAAAGTTTCCCCAGCAGATTTTGTTTGCATAATTTATACTCCAGTTAGGGAAGATGCGATTACCTAGGGGTAGCGCCAAAGGCGATCGCATCGTGAATATTAGTAGTAAAAGCTTTAATTTCTGGCGTATCCGGCTGTTGAGGGCGGTCAAAAAGCACTGAAACCATTACCCATAAACGGTCTTTGCGCGTCATTCCTCCCCAAAGGCGGGTTAAAAAGTCATCTGTTGTCCGTTGCGGTGATTGAAACCAATAAGTAGCCGCCATTGTCCCGTTATTAATGGAAAGCCAACGCCCTAAAACCTGTGGTGATAGCTGTTTAGATTGCATACTATCTACTTTCAAGCCATTACCTAAAAGGCACAATTCGGGCGCGTGGTAAGCTTGCACCGAGTTACTACTAACTAAGAGAATTGAGCCAGCCATGTTTTGCCACTCAAAGCGGGACTTTTGGGCGATCGCACCCTCGTAATTAGCAAAAAAGTCTTTTTCTATCGCCGAAAGCTGTAAAGGCTCTGAGTTCATTTGTGCAGGTAGTGCGATCGCATTGATTGCGCTGGCTGTTACCTTTTGCGGGTGCGGAATTAAAGCTAGTCCTAAAATACAACTACCAACAATTATTTGCTGGGTTAAAGGTTTCAAACTCTTTCCTAATGGAGGAGTTTTGAGTGTCTCCGCTTTGGGTGGTGTATTTTTGTGTCGAGGAACAGTTTGTAATAGCAACCAACTAAACAATCCCGCCGAAATAAAACCAATTAAACCTAGCGGTACATGAAGTATCGCAGCCAAATCTGGGCGATCGCCTACATTGCTAATTAAAACTAAAAGTAATATCCTGCCTGTATTAGCAGCGATCAGCAGCACAATATTTGTAACGCAAACTAGCAACCATCTAAACCTAAGCAGCCGATTTTCTAACCAAGTAGCCGCCAGCAAAAATAAAGTACCCGTCCACAAGCTTTTTAACCCACTACAGGGCAAATCTACTTGAGCAATGCTATTTTCTAGCACAATAATGTCGTGGGAAGAAATCGCCGCAATATGCCAAAAAGCAAGGATATGTTCAACTAACCGCGCGGTAATTACTCGGACAGGAAACCCCAAACCCGTACCAAATTGAACGCTAAACGGCAAAATACAAGCGGCAAAAATCGCCGCCGGAAGTCCTTTGCGCCAAACATTAGGAGCAATAAATAACCCAATTAAGCCATAAGATGCGATCGCAAATAGCAATACGCCAATCTGGGGAATATCCAGCACCCATTGCAAACCAATTCCAGTTACCGTACTTCCAAACATCAGTATTAAAGGCGCTGGGTGCAATCTAGGTGTAGCAGATAAGCCTAGTTTGCGGCGATGATGAATAGCTTGGACTAATAAAACCGTTGCTACCACCCCAAAAATTATTAAGTTAAAGACGGAAGTATCGCTAAAAGATGCAAATAGCCACTGCAACACCGTATAATTAAGCACTAGCCAAGCAAATACAATCAAGCCAGTAGCAACCAAGATTGACCAACTAGCCATCTTCGGAGGGGCATCGCTGCGAGTTAAAGTCATAGTTTAATCAAAAATCTATGTCTCTAGACTGACTGATATTGATTAATGTTGCCAAACTCATTTTTTAGTTACATTGACAACAATTCAGGTTAAAACTGATCTTAAAGCGATTTAACAGGTCAAAAAAAGCGGTTGTTTACTACAACCGCTTTTTTATAACTCTAGTATTTTGCTTTTTTTCGAGCTAATTTTTGCTGTTTATTGCGCCGCCGATTAGCTGCAACTACCGCTTCATCTACCGGATACCCAATAAGCGGAATTACCTGATACTGTCGTTCTTCTTCGTGCTTTTTGACTTCTGTATAATCTAACCAGTGGATGCAATCGACAGGACAAGTTTCAATTGCCTCAATGATTAATTCTTCCGAATCTCCATCTTGACGAATTACCCGCGATCGCCCATAATCTGGCTCAATATAAAAGGTATTACGGGCTACATGGGCGCAATGCTTGCAACCAATACAGGTCACTTCATCCACGTATACACCATTTTGCCGAACTATACCCCCTAATTCTGGTTCTAAACCTGAACGATCTGGGTTGTCTCGAAAGATTCCCCCTAATTCTGGTTCTAACTCAGTACGCTCTTGTTCAGCCATTAGTTACTCCAACGTTGCACTAAAAGCCGAATGGAACCATCGGTATTTTGTTGTTGTTCGGAAATTTGAAAGCCTTGCTTTGCTGTTTCGTTAACTACAGTATGATAAGCATAACGCTGAGTTACTTGGCTCAAAAATCCCGCCACCGATAGCGGTTGCTGCCAATATTGCAAGTCTGCTACTAATTCGTACTCTTTGCCATTCCAGCTAAAGCCTACATCGTAGCCGTTTTCTTGCTCAATGGCGATCGCTGCTTCCCGGCTTTGTCCTCGATAACCCCTCACTATCTCCGGTTCGGCTTTCCATTTAATTCCTAAATCGGTAAGTGCAGCTTGTAACGATGTTAGATTGCGGATTTGAGTTTTGATTTGGCTAAAATGTGACATGGTGTTTGTGTGTAAAGGAGCGTAAAACTAAATAAAAAATATAAGTTACCACTGACTCAAAGCATTTTGAGTTGTAGTAACATTAGTTTGGTAAACTTGAGCAGCGAAAAACTCTGAGGTCTGCTCAGTGTCAACTACTGTCCCTAACTGGGCTTCAATGGCTGAAGTAACTTCCGCACAAGAAGATCCAATAATTCCGGTAACTGTTTCCATTACCCGACCGTCTGGGTAAATAATAAACTCTAAAGTTTCCATATATCGTTAAATTTCCTACAGCATAGATTTACGTAACTGTACTAAAAATTTACATAACTTAAGCAATAATTGCTTATAACTAATGTGTCAGTTATTACTTTAAAGTTTCATCTATCAAATTATATACTATTAATAATTTACAAAACTTATAAATAAGTGAGCGGCTACATCAGTTATATGTAAGTTTCCCTTAACTAGACGCTGCCGTCAAGGGAGAAAGAAAACTTTACAATTGAGGCGATCGCACTGTAACGTATCAAATAAAGGAATTTTTGGGCTTGAAGGGGCAGAATAAAGCGGCAAAAGTTTACGATAATTAAACTTTGTTCAGTGTGGGTAACAGGCATGAATGCCGATATTAAAAGTTTTACGAATTTTACTCCAATGCGCGTAGGAGTATTAGGTTTTGGTGGGTTAGGGCAAGCGGCGGCTAAATTAATTGCCCCCAAAAGTGAGATGTTGTTAGTAGCCGTCGCCGATCTCAAAGGCTATGCTTATGCGGCGGAGGGCTTAGACGTAAATAAGTGTGTGAATGCTTACGCAGATCGAGGCTCCGTAGGCTATTTAGAAGCGGGGGGAATGCTGAGTAACCAAAGTATTCAAGAATTGATCGAAAGCTCAGAAGTAGATGGTTATTTTTTAGCATTGCCTAACTTGCCCAATACATTTATAGCTTCTGTAGCTCAAATGTTTATGCGATCGCCTTGGCAAGGAGTATTAGTAGACGCAGTTAAACGCACCAGCGCTGTAGAACAACTATTAACACTAAAATCAGACTTTCAAGCTGCCAAAATTACCTACTTAACAGGCTGTGGCGCAACTCCAGGATTACTCACAGCCGCCGCCGTTTTAGCCGCCCAAAGCTACACCGAAGTTCATAATGTAAAAATTACCTTTGGTGTCGGTATTGCCAACTGGGAAGCTTACAGAGCAACGATCCGAGAAGATATCGCCCACTTACCAGGTTACAGCGTCGAAAGAGCAAGAGCCATGACTGACGAGCAAGTAGAAGCCTTGCTAGAGGAGACAAACGGTGTGTTGACATTGGAAAATATGGAACACGCCGACGATGTAATGTTGGAATTAGCCGGAGTATGCGATCGCAGTTGCGTTACTGTTGGGGGTGTCGTCGATACTCGCAATCCTAAAAAGCCCCTCAGTACCAATGTCAAAATAACTGGGAGAACCTTTGAAGGCAAAATTTCTACTCATACTTTTACTCTAGGAGACGAAACCAGTATGGCAGCAAACGTTTGTGGTACTGCCTTTGGCTATCTCAAAGCCGGAATCGGGCTGCAACGCCGGGGTATTTATGGCTTATTTACGGCGGCGGAAATTATGCCCCAGTTTGTGAGATAAAATCCTCTGGGTGCTTATGTAGAGACGTTTCACTGAAACGTCTTTCTATGTTTTCCTAAACTGAAACGTCTTTCTATATTTTCTTTAAACATTTTCTCTAATCAACGAGGCTATTTCTTCCTTATCCACCGTAATTACTTGCAGAACAAAGGGCAAATTAGCACCTTGCAAACCTTTTTTAATTCTGTCGGGAGTTTCTGGAAAAGTAACAAACAATGGATGAATAGCATTAGCTCCTTCACTAAAGATATGTTTGTAGCGAGGAGGCATTACCCATTCGTAATCCTTGTCTAGCCAAACTTGAATTTGTCGCCAGCGCCGGAGCAAATCGGAAAAGTCTTCGTCGGGACGGTGAATAAAAATAAAAATTTCAATACCTGTCTTAATTTTCCACTCTGGATCGCACATCAAAATAGCGACTTCACAAGGTAGCATTCGTGCTTCAGTAGTTTTATCTGCAAGACTAGAAGCAGGCTGACGCAAGCGCACAATCGGAAAAGGAATGGTAATTAAGCTTTCTTCCGGGCGGCGGAGACTGGGAACAGCTTCTAAATAAGGTCGATATTGCTTCAGGAGTGCGATCGCTGACAATGGATTGCTATACTCTGCTAATAACTGTTCGTAATCAGATTTTTTGCAAGTCATATTATCAAGTTGGCTATTTTTTAATCTTTCAGTTAATACAAATTTATTACTGATCAAAAATTTAATAAAGTTTAAGGTAAATTGCTGGGGCATTAAAGTAAGAAATCATAATTAATTGGTTATTTTAATACCCGCTACAATTTTTTTGCTTTAACCTAGGGTTTCAAACACTTTAAACATTGGTAAATACATCGATAGTAAAATTACTCCTACCATTCCGCCCAAAACAACAATCATAATGGGTTCAATAATACTGGTTAGCGCTTTTACTGATTGTTCAACCTCATCCTCATAAAAATCTGCAACTTTCATGAGCATTTGGTCTAATTCCCCAGTTTCCTCACCAATACTAATCATTTGAATTGCCATAGCTGGAAAAACTGCATCTTTTTTTAAAGCCAAACTAATCATTCCACCTTGTTGAATCTCTAACCTTGAAGCATCCAAAGCATTAGCAATTACTTGATTTCCCGCAGTATCGCGGACAATTTCTAGGGCGGTCAAAATCGGTACACCCGAACGAGTCAAGGCTCCAAAAGTCCGGCTAAAACGAGCTACGGCAGACTTTTGAATTAAATCGCCAAATAAAGGAACCTTCAAAGAAAGGCGATCGATAGTTTCTCGACCTAGCCGAGTTCGGTAGTATTGTCGCAGAAAGAAACTACCACCAACAAATACAGCAAAGGGAATCAGCGCTCTCCAACTTGTAATTATTCCACTAATTGTGAGCATAAACTGCGTTAATGGCGGCAATTCTACACCTAGCTGCTTAAAAATACCCGCAAAAATTGGAATTAAAAAGATAGTCATGCCTAAGAAAATAAGCAAGGCTAAAACCCCCACAGCAACGGGGTAAGTTAAAGCTGATTTAATTTGATTTTGTAGTCTGGCAACATCTTCCAATAACTTAGATAAACGATTCATAACTTCGTCAAGTACACCGCCGACCTCTCCGGCTTGTACCATACTGACGTACAAAGTATCAAAACATTGAGGGTGTTTTCTCATAGCATCCGAAAGGTTTACCCCCTGTTGCACATCCTCGCTAATTTCAATTAGAGCTTTTTTTAGTTTGGGATTAGAAGCTTGCTCTGCTAATACCCCAAGACTCCGAACAATTGCTACTCCCGCATTCGTCAACACCGCGAATTGACGAGAAAAAATCGCTTTGTCCTTCACCGAAACTTTTGCTAAAGAGGCTTGGAATTGACTGATATCTAAACTTTTACTTAGCTTAAATTCTTGAGCTTGCTTCAAATCTTGAATTACAAGCCCCCTTTCTCTCAAGCTAGAACGGGCTATAAATGGAGAAGCAGCCACAATTTTTTCCTTTCTGGCATTCCCTTTCGCATCTCGAACGCGGGCGACGTAAGTAGGCATAGCCGATTTCCTAATAATTTGTGATTAAAGTTGATAACGTAGCAAATAGGACATTTTTAAAATGTCTTTATAAAAAACTAACGAGCCGGCATCCCCGCCATCCCTGGTTTTGTTCCCGGTGCTGTTCCGGGAACTCCACCAATCAAACGCTGCAACTCATCAGTTTTAGAAGTTTTAGACATCGCCGCTTCAAAAGATATAGTTCCAGCTTTGTACAAGTCTGATAACACTTTCTCCAAAGTTTGCATCCCCAACTTACCCCCCGTTTGAATGGCTGAGTAAATTTGCGCGGTTTTGCCTTCCCGAATTAAGTTAGAAATCGCTGGAGTAACGATCATAATTTCTTGAGCCATTACTCGCCCAAATTCGTTGGCTTTGGGCTTTTTTCTCGATACCAAAGTTTGACTAAACACAGCAATTAACGAGTTAGATAGCTGAACGCGGATCTGTTGTTGCTGTTCGGGGGGAAAAACATCCACCATCCGGTCAACAGTTTGAGCAGCCGAACTTGTGTGCAATGTCCCAAATACTAAGTGACCAGTTTCCGCCGCCGAAACCGCCAACTGGATAGTTTCCAAGTCGCGCATCTCCCCCACCAAAATCACGTCTGGATCTTCGCGTAAAGCGGCTCTCAAAGCGTTGGCAAAGCTTCTAGTATCTTCTCCGACTTGACGTTGGTGAATCAAGCTTTTAAGTGGCTCGTAAACAAATTCAATCGGATCTTCCACCGTCAGAATATGCTCGGCGCGAGTCATATTAATGTTATTGATCATCGACGCTAAGGTTGTAGTTTTGCCCGATCCGGTGGGGCCTGTTACCAGTACAAGTCCTCTAGGCTTTTCTGATATTTCCCGGACAATGTTGGGCAAGTTCAAAGTTTCCATTGCCGGAATTTTAGAAGACAACGCCCGTAAACAAGCTGCGTAAGCACCGCGATCTTTGTACACATTGACCCGGAAGCGAGCTAATCCTTTTACGCCATAAGAACAATCGAGTTCCCAGTTTTGCTCTAAGTTTTTGCGTTGGGTGTTGTTGAGCATACTAAATATCAGGCGCTGACACTGTTCTTGGGTCAATGGTTCGTGTTCTGTAGGTGTTAATTTGCCACTAATACGAATGTAGGGAGGCAAACCCGCCGATAGGTGCAAGTCGGAGCCACCACTGGTTACTACTTGTTCCATTAAGTCTTCAATCATATATTCCATGTTTTTCTCCTTGTTAAATATATTTACGGTCAGAAATAACAACGTCTTTTTGGTTCAAAAATTAAATCTATTTATTCTTGAAAGCGAACGGTCATGCAGTATGGGCAGTCTAGCCACTCTTGGCGTAATTGAGCATGACAAGTACGACACTCAAGAGAGCTTTTACGCTTGGCTTTGAGTTCAGCTTCTAAACCTGAATCTGTAAAAGTTACTCGTTCTACTTCTTCTAACGTGGTACTTCCTTCTCGTACCAAGTTGAGGCTGTAAGCGAGTAAAGTAACCATCCCTTCTTCTACAGCAACTTCTTTGAGCCTTTCGGTGGGCGCTCCTTCGGTAATCAAAGTTTGCAACTGCTCGGTAATCCGCATTACTTCATAAACCCCACAACGTCCTTTGTAACCTATTCCACTACAGTTTGAGCAAAGTTCTCCCGCACTTCGAGCTTGCAGGATTTGCTCTGGTTGCAAAGCATTGGCTTTATACAGACTAATAGATACATCTTGAGAAGAAGTAGTTAAACCAAATCGAGCAAGTTCGGCAGCACTAGGCGTGTAAGCAATTTTGCACTCAGTACAAACCCGCCGGACTAAACGTTGAGCGACCACACCCAGCAGCGAACCTGATACCATGAATGGCTCTACGCCCATTTCATCTAACCGCGAGATGGCTCCGGCGGCATCGTTGGTATGGAGAGTCGTTAATACCAAGTGTCCGGTTAAGGCAGCTTCAATAGCCGTTTTGGCTGTTTCTTTATCGCGGGTTTCTCCCACTAAAATTACATCGGGATCTTGGCGCAAGAAAGAGCGCAAAATTGACGCAAAATCCATCCCTTTTTCCCGAATTACCTGTACCTGAGTAATTCCTGGCAAAGAATACTCAATCGGGTCTTCGGCGGTGCTAATGTTTACGCCCGGATCGTTGCGTTCAGACAAAACGGAGTATAAAGTAGTTGATTTGCCTGAACCTGTAGGACCTGTAACCAGTAATAACCCAAAAGGACGACTAGCCATATCTCTAACCATTTGCAAACAGATGGGGTCGCTAATTAATTTGTCTAAGCCAAGCTGGGTAGAGGTGTTGTCTAAAATCCGCAGCACAACTTTTTCGCCGTAGCGGCTGGGTAAGGTACTAACTCGAAAGTCTACTTTGCGCCCTTCAAACATCCGCCGGATCCGCCCATCTTGAGGCATCCGCCGCTCGGCAATGTCTAATTCAGCAATAATCTTAAGTCGGGCGGTAACGGCGGCAACAATTTGTTTGGGCAAAGGCTCAAAAGCTTTACGCAATACGCCATCTTTGCGAAACCGAATGCGGAGATTCTCCTCTTGAGGTTCGATGTGAATATCTGAAACTTTTTCTTGCAGCGCTTTGACAAGAATTTTGTTGACTAGGGCAATGATTGGAGCCGCCGCCGCATCTTGAACGGCGGCTCCTAAGTCTGCGTCAATATCATCGGGAGCCACTTGCAAGTCCAGATTCTCTAATTCTGACTTGACATCAACGGACTTTTCTATATCTATAAGCTTTTGTTTTTCAACTTGTTCGTCTAGATATTGGGAGAGGATTTGCTGAAAGTCGTCTTGGGTGATGACCATCCTCTGTAAACTCAACCCTTTAGGGCGCAAAATTCGGTTTAAGGTGTCTTGAGCATCTAGATTATCAGGATCGACCATCGCCACTAGCACCGATGGGGGTGACGTATCATTTTGCGATAGAGGAATGAGACGATAGCGACGACAAGCATCTACCGGAATTAGCGTGTTAATTAAGTTTCCGGCGGTAATGATGCTGGTTTCACTAACTTCAGGATCGAGAAATTCAACGCCATAAAGAATTTTTAACTCAAATAATTGTTGTTTTTTATAATGTCTAATTAAGTCGGGGGTGAGTTGTTTCCCCGTGATCGCCTCTAAAGCATCGGTCAAAGACTTTCCTGATTGACGGCTTTGGGTTAAAGCTTGATTTATTTGGTCGCGGTTAGCAAAACCAGCTTCAATCACTTTGTTGCCAAAAGGAGATAGGTCATCTTTAACAATTAGCGCCCTTCGTTGCTGGGGAGAATAAGTCATAAATTTTTGGGGATAAAAGTTGCTATAGATAGAGTATGCCCAAACTTTAGGTTAGAGTTGCTATGCAAAAGCATTTTGTGGCAAAAAATATCAGTAGAGATTAGTTGGAGAGAATTTTTAGGGGTCTGAGGTTGCCCGAAATGAATGAGGAAGATCCAAATAAAGTCTTTAGCTGGGCGATCGCGTTTGTTTAGAGCGGGAACCCTAGAAAAAACTTTTCTAAATATTAACTAGTAGCAAAATGTCTTTCCTAGGCAGTTTATGTTTAAAACTTTGCTATTCCAGGGTTAATTGGTGCATCCTAGAGAAGATGGCACTTATTAAATATGCCTCTTGAAGCACAGTTTTGAGCGTCTAGGATTAGTGCATAATGGTGGACGAGGAAAAATAAAGCAGTAATAAACTAAATTAATACAGATTCCCCAAAAACCTCAAACGTAACAATCGAGACAACACCAACAATGAATTCTAACTTTGATCCAAATAGCGAGGAACTTCCTCAAGCGGAATCTACTAATTTATCGGGCGATGAAATTGCTCTAGAGGAAAATCCTGTCGCCCCCCCTAAGGAAAATAATCCCAACTATCAACAATTATTGGGAGAAAAAGAGCAGCAAATAGCATCGCTGCAAGCTCAGGTTGAGGAACGTACTAGCCAATACTTGCGAATTGTGGCGGATTTTGATAATTTCCGCAAACGATCGCAAAAAGAAAAAGAAGAGTTAGACCAGCTTATTAAAGGCAATACTATTACCGAACTGCTACCAATCGTGGATAATTTTGAACGGGCGCGATCGCAACTTAAACCGCAAACCGAGGCGGAAATGAGCATCCACAAAAGTTATCAAAGCGTTTACAAACAACTGGTAGATAGTCTCAAGCGCTTGGGAGTTGCCCCCATGCGTCCAGAAGGACAGGAATTTAATCCAAGTCTTCATGAAGCTGTAATGCGTAGTCCCAGCGTTGAACCAGAAGGGACAATATTAGAGGAATTAGTGCGAGGATACTTTTTAGGCGATCGCATTTTGCGCCATGCAATGGTCAAAGTTGCGGCTCCGATGGAAAATGAGCTAATCTCAGAAGAAAATTCCCCCTTACCAGACGAAAGTTAAGTTGCCCTGTACCAGTACAACTTGCTTGTAAAAAAACCGATCCATTCAATAAGCTGGACAATACTACTAAGCATGGGAAAAGTCATTGGCATCGACTTAGGCACAACAAATAGTTGTGTTGCCATCTTAGAAGGTGGTCAATCAACGGTAATCGCTAACTCTGAAGGCGGACGAACTACCCCAAGTGTTGTTGCCTTTGGCAAAGGTAGCGATCGCTTAGTTGGTCAATTGGCAAAGCGGCAAGCGGTAACAAACGCCGAAAATACAATTTATAGTATCAAGCGGTTTATTGGTCGTCGCTGGGATGATACAGCCTCGGAGCGCCAAAGAGTCACCTATAAGTGCGTCAAGGGGAGAGACGATACCGTTGATGTGCAAATTCGCGGTCGTAACTACACTCCGCAAGAAATATCGGCGATGATTCTGTACAAGCTCAAACAAGATGCGGAAAACTTTTTGGGAGAAACCGTAGATAGTGCGGTGATTACAGTTCCCGCTTATTTTACTGATGCTCAAAGACAAGCAACCAAAGACGCTGGCACTATAGCCGGGTTGGAAGTTCTCCGCATTGTAAATGAACCCACCGCCGCCGCTCTTGCCTACGGATTAGATAAACTTGGTCAAGAACAAAAAGTTTTGGTATTTGACTTAGGCGGTGGAACCTTTGATGTCTCAATTTTGCAGCTTGGTGATGGCGTATTTGAAGTCAAAGCAACTTCTGGTAACAATCACTTAGGGGGCGATGATTTTGATAACTGTATAGTTTTGTGGATGCTCTCCCAATTTCAAGAGCAGGAAGAAATTGACCTGTCCCAAGACAAAATGGCAACTCAGAGGCTCAGAGAGGCCGCAGAAAAAGCAAAAATAGAACTTTCTACCCTGGGCGCAACATCAATTAATTTACCCTTTATTACCGCCGATGCCACAGGCCCGAAACATTTAGCAATGGAACTAAGTCGCTCCAAATTTGAGGAGATAGTTACTCACTTAGTAGAAAGAACTATCGAACCAATGGTACAAGCGCTTAAAGACTGCGAACTTAAACCCGCAGAAATTGACAAAGTAATTTTAGTGGGCGGTTCGACACGAATTCCTGCGGTACAAACTGCGCTGCAAAAGTTCTTTGGCGGCAAAGCTACCGATAGATCCGTCAACCCTGATGAAGCAGTGGCTTTAGGGGCGGCTATTCAAGGCGGGGTATTAGGTGGCGAGGTTCAAGATGTATTGCTACTAGATGTTACGCCCCTATCCCTAGGCATCGAAACTTTAGGAGAAGTATTTACTAAAGTAATCGAACGCAATCGGACAATTCCAACTAGCAAAGCCCAAATATTTTCTACAGCCACTGATGGGCAAATTTCTGTGGAAATTCACGTCCTCCAAGGCGAACGAGCAATGGCAACGGATAATAACAGCCTAGGACGATTTGTTTTAGCAGGTATTCCCCCCGCGCCGCGCGGAATGCCGCAAATTGAGGTGAGTTTTGAAATTGATGTCAACGGGATATTAAAAGTTGCGGCTCAAGACAAAGGCACTGGTCGGGAACAAAGCATTCGGATCACAAGTACGGGAGGATTAAGCACTAGCGAAATAGAAAGGATGCGGCAAGAAGCAGAAATTTATGCCGAGCAAGATAAAAAACGTATTGACCTAATCGATTTAAAAAATCAAGCGGAAAATTTGATTTATAGCTACGAATCAACGTTAAAAGATAACGGTACTTTAATTGCTCAAGAGTTGAAACTCCAAGCAGAGGCAAGCATAACTCTAGTTAGAGGACTATTTGTCGATCCAGAAGTTACTACCGAAAGGGTGCATCAACAAATAGACAATTTCCAGCAGTTGTTGCTAACAATTGGTACTAGCGTCTATCAAAAAGCTAATTCTTCCGGAGCAAGCGACTCTATAGAGACTACAATATTACCGACCAATAGAGAAACAACTCCCCAGTCTACGAAGGCTTCAGGATCAATAACTCAAGAAGAATTTGACTTGGATTTTGCCGAAGACGATAGCACAGTCACTGTTGACTATGAAGCAATTGAATAGAGTAGGATTGTTGTAACTAAAATTATTTGTCTACATTCAAGAATAGAACTAACTATTACTCTTGCTCATAGCTAATAAATTTTCGCTCCACTCGTAAACTTTATCTATAAACGAAGCAGCGCTCTATGGCCCGCGACTACTACGAAATTCTGGGTGTCTCTCGTAATGCAGACAAAGAAGAACTAAAATCCTCTTACCGCCGCCTAGCCCGGAAATATCATCCTGATGTCAATAAAGAAGCTGGGGCTGAAGACCGCTTTAAAGAAATTAGTCGTGCTTACGAAGTCTTATCCGAACCAGACACCCGTGACAGGTACGATCGCTTTGGCGAGGCGGGAGTCTCAGCCGGTGCTGGGGGGGTAGGGTTTCAAGACTTTAGCGATGCGGGCGGCTTTGCCGATATTTTTGAGAATTTATTTAATAACTTCGCGGGCGGTGTTCCAGGAGGGCAAAGCCAAAGGCGACGCAATGGGCCAGTACGCGGTGACGACTTGCGTTTAGACTTAAGACTAGATTTTCGCGAAGCTGTGTTTGGTGGCGAAAAAGAAATTCGCATCTCGCACCTAGAAACTTGCCAAGTGTGTAGCGGATCGGGTGCTAAACCTGGTACTCGTCCCCGGAGTTGCTCGACTTGTACGGGGTCGGGGCAAGTCCGCCGCGTGACTAGAACGCCTTTTGGGAGTTTTACTCAAGTATCGGCTTGTCCTACTTGTAATGGTACGGGGCAGATGATTGAGGATAAATGCGAAACTTGCTCTGGGGTTGGGGCGCACCAAGTTACTAAAAAGCTAAAAATTACGATTCCTGCTGGGGTAGATAACGGTACGCGCTTAAGGATCTCCGCAGAGGGCGATTCTGGTCAGCGCAACGGGCCTCCAGGGGACTTGTACGTATATTTGTTCATTAATGAAGATGCGGAGTTTAAACGCGACGGCATAAATATTTTGTCAGAGATAAAAATTAGCTATCTACAGGCAATTTTAGGCGCGCGGATTGAAATAAATACGGTGGATGGATTGGTAGAACAAGCGATCGCGTCAGGAACTCAGCCAAATATAGTGTTGACGTTGGAAGACCGGGGCGTACCACGTTTAGGCAATCCTGTTAGTCGAGGAAATCACTTAGTTACAGTTTTAGTCGATATTCCGACCAAACTTAGTAGCGAGGAACGGGAGTTACTAGAAAAATTGGCAAAAATAAAAGGCGATCGCACGGGTAAAGGTGGTAGAGATGGCTTGTTTGGTAAATTATTTCAGTAATGAGTAATATATCTTGCCCAGACGATAAGTTAGACTTGCGCGGCACTCCTTGCCCAATTAACTTTGTGAGAACTAAATTGCGTCTGGAGCAAATGCCGCCAGGGGCATTACTCGAAGTATGGCTAGACCCTGGAGAACCCATTGAGCAAGTGCCGGATAGTTTAACTATGGCAGGTTACAGCATTGAGCAAATAGCCGCCGTTGCCAGTTACTATTGCTTATTAGTTCGCCGTCCCCTTGCTATGACATGAAGGACGAGCAGCAATCAGAAATTTTAACGGGTACAGTAATTGCCGTACAAGCAAATTACTATCAAGTAAAGCTACTTAGTCAATCGTCATTATTACTGTGTACCCGGCGGGCATTGTTGAAGAAAATGGGTCAAAAAGTCATGGTAGGCGATCGCGTGGAAGTTGTTGAACCAGACTGGGCAGGCGGTAGAGGCGCAATTTCCCAAGTTTTCCCCCGACATACAGAGCTAGATCGCCCTCCGGTGGCTAATGCCCAGCAAATTTTGCTAGTTTTTGCCCTCGAAGAACCAAAAATTGAACCTTACCAGTTGAGCCGTTTTTTAATTAAGGCGGAAACTACAGGCTTAGAGGTCTACTTGTACTTAAATAAAAGCGACTTATTAACCCCTGAACAGTTGGAGCATTGGCGGGTTCGCCTAGGTCAGTGGGGTTACAATCCCGTTTTTATCAGCGTGCATCAGGCTGCGATCGCCCAAATTCAGGGTCAACTAGATCAGAAAATTACTGTAGTTGCGGGGCCTTCGGGGGTGGGCAAATCTAGCTTAATTAATTACTTAATTCCTGATGTTAATTTGCGAACTAACGAAGTTTCGGGCAAGTTGGGCAGAGGTCGTCATACTACGCGCCATGTTGAACTATTCCAACTGCCTACGGGGGGCTTGCTTGCCGATACTCCGGGTTTTAATCAGCCCGATTTGGACTGTCAGCCAGAGGAATTAATTAATTATTTTCCTGAAGC